>JASHSY010000043.1 GCA_030040825.1 Xanthobacteraceae bacterium | reverse complement strand
GCGCTTCAACAGGCCGTCGGCCTCGCTCGGCAAAAGCTGGCGCACGCGCAGCGGCCCGGAATTCGGCGTGTAGTCGCAGTGCACGTTCATCACCGGCGCGCGCCGCGAGGTCGAACGCTCGGAACGATTCTGCGCCAGGTTGGCTTGGCTGCGTATAGTATGGTCGAAAATGATCACGCGCCTGGCGCCGACTTCGTTCTGCACGAATTGCTCGACCGCGCCGTAGAGTTTCCCGCGGATCGCTTCGTCGTCTTCCCACTCCACGAACGCCGAATGGAAGTCGCGGAACGCAAACCCCTCGCGGTCGAGCGAGAACGACTTTGCCCGGCCCCAGCCGTCATGCACCGTCATCTGGTGCGGATCGTCGCCGGACTCGCGCCATTTCGTGCCTGGCGGCGGCTCATAAAAGTAAACCTCCGGCGTGACGCCGGTATCGCGTGTGTAGCGGAAAGTCGATTTGACGTCGGCCTGCGGTGCTGTCTGTGCTGTCATGTATTCCGATGGCTCAGTGCGGTGTGGTCGCCGCGTCGACCGGGCCCTGGGTTTTCTGCCAGCACGGCAGCTTTTCCACTTCCCCGATCCAGCGTCGGATGTTCGGGAAGTCTTGCAGCGGCAGCTTCTGCTTCTGGTGCACATGCATCGGCGCCGCGATGGCAATGTCGGCAATCGTCACACTGTCGCCGGCGACCCACTTGGATTTCGCCAACCGTGCATCGAGCACGCCGGCGAGCCGGCGCCAGTTCGGCGTTTCCTTGTCCAGCAGCGCTTGGTCGGTCGGTGCTTTCAACAGCGGCTTGATGGCGTTCTCGATGAAAAAGACGTAGCAACTCGGTTGCCAATGCGCCGCTTCCCACAGCATCCAGCGGTTGACGTCGGCGCGCTTCTTCAAGTCCTTTGGATAATACTTGTCTCCACCGTTGGCGTCGGCCGCGTATTGCAGAATCGCGTCGGACTCCCAGAGCGTGAAATCGCCGTCTTTGGCTGCCGGCAGTACGCCGTTCGGATTGAGATCGGTGTAAGGCGGTTGCTTGTGTGCGCCGGCGAAATAATTCACGTGATTGATCTGATATGGCACGCCGAGCAGCTCCAGGCCCGCCAGCACTTTGCGGCTGTTGATGGTGGCCGGATCGAGATGCACCTCCAACATGGCGATTCCTCCCTGCGTTATTTGTTTGATCGTCGGCAACCTTAGCGAGCCGCCAACGCAGCGGCAAGCAAGCGGCGTGCGGCCGATCGCCGACGTGGGCAGTGTCCCGCTGTACGCTGTCGCACCGATATGCTCTAGACTCATGGAGCGGACGCAAAGTCAAAAGGTCCAGGGAGATTTTCGTGAACGTCGACGAGTTGGTGGCCATCGATGTCCATACCCACGCTGAAGAACCGTGCGGCACGCATCCGGACGACGGCTATGACGCTTTGCAGGCCCAGATGGCGGTCTACTTCAATCAGCCGAATAACCGCCCCACCGTTGAAGAAACCGCGGCCTACTTTCGCGCCCGCAAGATCGGGGCGGTGATCTTTCCGGTCGATGCCGAGCGCGAGACCGGCTATCGCCGCTACTCAAACGAAGAGGTCGCGGAGAAAGCCGCCGCCAACAGCGACGTGCTGATCCCGTTTGCCAGCATCGATCCGGCCAAAGGAAAAACCGGCGCCCGCGAGGCGCGCCGTCTCATTCGCGAATTCGGCATCCGCGGTTTCAAATTTCATCCTTCGATGCAGGGTTTCTACCCGAACGACCGCAGCGCTTACGTGCTTTACGAAGCAATTGCGGAAGCAAAGTTGCCGGCCCTGTTTCACACCGGCCAGACCGGTGTCGGTTCCGGCATGCCGGGCGGCGCCGGCATCCGGCTGAAATATTCCAACCCGATGTACCTCGATGACGTTGCCGTCGATTTCCCCGATATGCCGATCATCCTCGCGCATCCGTCGTTCCCGTGGCAGGAAGAAGCGCTGTCGGTCGCCCAGCACAAGCCCAATGTCTACATCGACCTGTCCGGCTGGTCGCCGAAATACTTTCCGCCGATCCTGGTCAGATACGCGAACACTTTGCTCAAGCACAAAATGCTGTTCGGCTCCGATTGGCCGGTCATCAAGCCCGACCGCTGGCTGAGCGATTTCGAGAAACTCGACATCAAGCCAGAGGTGCGACCGCTCATTCTTAAGGATAACGCCGTCAAGTTGCTTGGACTGAAGACGGCTGGGTCCCCGGCGCGTTGACGCACCCGACCCGGTGCGGCTTCTCAGCTAAGTCCTGATTTGATAAGTGGTTTCGGTGCCGCACGGCGGGAACGGCACGGGTCGATTTTCTCGCAATAAAGCCGGTGTCGGGGAAGCAAGCGAGCCGTGCGCGCGGACGCATCCACAGGCCTGAACCCATCGAGTGTCAAAGCAGCCCGCCCGACCGGCTGGCGCTTGCCGCCGCGCATCGACGGCTACGATCTGGCGGCGGTAGCGCTCTTCGCCGCGCTTCTGGTTCTGGTGGCGTGCACTTTCCGCGACTACGCCATTTCCAATGACGAGGAGGTACAGCAGCGCTACGGCGAAATGATTATTGCTTATTACGCCAGCGGCTTTGTCGATCAGGCGCTGTTTCACTTCCGGAATCTTTATCTCTACGGCGGCCTGTTCGATATCGTTGCGGTCGGCGTCGAGAAATTGTTGCCGCTCGATCCCTACAATGTCCGGCATTTGTTGACGGCGCTGACCGGTATCGGCGGGATCGGCGCGGCGTGGGCAACGGCGCGCGCGATCGCCGGCCCGCGCGCCGGCTTATTGGCGGCCGCAACGCTTTCGGCTTGCGGCGCCTGGTATGGCGCGATGTTCAACCACACCAAAGATATTCCCTTTGCCGCCGCCATGACGGGCGCGACCTATTTTCTGCTGTTGATCGCCCGGCAGTTGCCGCGTCCACGCTGGCATCTGGTCGCCATGTTCGGTCTGCTTTGCGGCTGTGCGCTCGGCATCCGTATCCTTGGCGTTTTCCTCGGGGCCTTTATGACGCTTGCCGTCGTCATGCAGGCGCCGATCGGCCGTGGGATGAAATGGCGCGATGTGCTGACCTACGGCGGCCGTTGTTTGCTTTGCTTAATCCCGGCCGCTGTTCTCGCCTACGCGATCATGATTGCGGCATGGCCGTGGGCCGCTCTGGAACCGCTGAATCCGCTGCGCGCGCTCACCGCGTTCGCCGAATTTAATTATCCGATCCGGACCATCCTTGACGGTCATGTCTATCACATGGGCGATGTGCCGCGCTCCTATGTCCCGATCTACTTCGCGATCAAGCTCACATTGCTGCTTCTGGCAGGAGCGGCGCTGGCGCTTGTCTTTGTCGTGCTGCCGCAATCCGTCGAGCCAGCGCCTAACGCACAGCGCAACGCGAACTGGCGCGGCGAGACCGCTTTAATCGCGTTTTGCGCGCTGTTCCCGCTGCTGTGCCAAGTGATTGCGGATGGCCCGGCTGACACCGGGCTGCGGCATTTCCTCTTCACCGTGCCGGCGCTGGCGGTGCTGGCCGGCATCGGCATTGACTGTTTGCTCGACCGGCTCGTAACGATCAGCCGCGCGGCTGCGGCGGGCGCGGCGGCGCTTGTGTTGCTTGGTCTCGGCATCGACGCGGCGACGCTCTATCGCCTACATCCAGACGAGTATCTGTTCTTCAATCCTTTGGTCGGCGGTCTTGCCGGCGCATCGCGTCGATACGCGACCGACTATTGGGTCAACATCATGCCTGAAGCGGTGGCCGACCTCGAACATTTCCTCGATCGCACCGACAAGACGTCACGCAAACCGCGCCGTTATCTCGTTGGCGTCTGTGGTGAGCGGCTGCCGTTTGAAAAAGAAGCCGACGCACGGTTGCAGTGGACGCGCGACTGGACCCGCGCTGAATTCTTTATCGCGCCAACCCACATGAATTGCGACTTGGCGCTCGATGGACGGGTGATTGCGACGGTCAAGCGGCTCGGCGTGGTCATTGGCGTGGTGAAGGATCGCCGCGCCCTGATCCGGCCGAGCGTGGCGGGCCTGAACTGAGGCGCTGTTCAAGCCCGCGCCACCGGCGGCACGTAAGTCTCGAGCTCCGGCGACGGCAGCTTCACCACTTGGCCGATCTCGGCCGAGCGATAGAGCGCCATCAGCATCTCGGCCACGGCGACGCCATCGTGGAATGTTTCCATCGGCATGCGGCGGTGGCGAAAAGCTTCGACCATGTGCCGGTCCTCGCCGATATAGCCGTAGATGTCGGCCTCATTCTCGACCACCGGCATCAGGCCCTGTTCGGCATTCTGCTTCTCGACCAGATCCTCGCCCTGTCCGCCGGTAACGTCGCGGGACAGAAACACTTTGAGTCCCGTATTGAGTGAGGAAAACTCCATCGAATATTCGGGGCCCAAAAGTTCGATCAGGATGCGCAGACCGGCGCCGACATAGGCCCATGAATTGGTGGCTTCGACCATCACCTCATGGCCTTCGCCGTCGCGGAAGACGAGTGCACCGCGGGCAAAATCCTCGGCCGGGCGCTTGGCATAGTCGACATCGGAGCCCATCATGCTTTTCAGCCGCGCGACATATTCCGGCCGGGTCCATTTCAGGTTGCCGACGGTGGCGCTGGCGCTGACGAGTTTCAGATCGGTGCGTGGCGCGCCCGGCCTGCTCAACAGGAACCGGCCGACCTCGACGCTGTGGCAGGTCATGTCGGAGAGGACGCCGCCGCCCTGACGCTGTGCCTGCCAGAACCACGGCATGTGCGGTCCGCCATGCTCTTCGGCCGCGCGCGCCAAATAGGGTCGCCCGCACACCGGCACGGCGCGCCGCCAGACGATGTCCTTGCCGCGTTGCACCGCGCTTGAGAATACCTGGTTCTCCAGATAGCCGTGAAACAGCTTGGCGTCGTCAGCCAGCCGCAGCATCTCGCGTGCCTCGCCGAGCGTGCGGCCGAGCGGCTTTTCGCAGGCGACGCCGACAAGCTTGGCCCAGCCGTTTTTCGCCAACCGGTGGATCTCGCGCATGGTATCGAGGCGGGCGAAATTCGGCGCGCCGATCCACACCGCGTCGACATCGCCGGAAATCAACATGGCTTCCAGCGATGCAAACGCTCGGCACGGCCCAAGCTCCATCGCGTTCGCTTGGTTCGCCAGCGCCTCGCGGTTGGCGGCGGTTGGGCTGTAGACGCCGGTCACGGTCACGTGCCGGACCGATTGCAGCGCCTGCAGATGAAATTTGGCGATGAAGCCTGAGCCGATCAGGCCGATCCGCAAAGTGGCGATGGGCACGTTGCCGTTCATGCGTTTCCCCTTATTTTTCTTTCGTTATTGCGCGGCGAAAGGGCGTTTATGCCTGTCTTCGACGGGCTGTGGCGATGAAGCAACGCGGAGACGGCGGTCAAAGTCTGGATTGCTTCGCTTCGCTCGCAATAACGGTCCAACCTCAATACCCAGCCGCCAGCGCGCCGCGTGTACGCGGGTCGGCGGCGCCGATGAAGCCCGTTGGCGCGGCCAGTATCGAATTGGCTGATGTCGGCAACCGGCGAACCATCACAGTGTCGCCGCGCGCTTGTAGCGTTGCGACAATGTCGTCGGCCACGCCGTTTTCGGCAAACACAATGTCGGGCTTCCACTGATTGTGCACGCGCGGCGTCGATACCGCGGTCGCGATGTCCATACCGCGGTCGATCACGTTCGTGACCACCTGTAGAACCGCATTGATGATCAGGCTGCCGCCAGGCGAACCGGTAATGAGGAACGGTTTGCCGTCTTTCAGCACGATGGTCGGCGTCATCGACGATAACGGCCGTTTCCCCGGACCGGGCGCATTGGCCTCATCGCCGAGCAGACCATAAGCATTGGGCGAGTCCGCTTTGGCGGCGAAATCGTCCAGCTCATTGTTGAGCAGAATGCCGGTGCCCGCCGCAACGAGGCCGACGCCGTAGCTGAAGTTGAGCGTGTAAGTGTTGGAGACCGCATTGCCGAATTGGTCGACGACCGAGAAATGCGTGGTGTTGCGGCCTTCCTCGCGAACTTCGCCGCCGGCGCGGATATCGTCGGCCGGCGTCGCACGGTCGGGCTTGATGGTGGCGCGCCATTCGGCCGCGTAGCCTTTCGAGGTCAGGCGAGGGACCGGAATTTTCACCACGTCGGGATCGCCGAGGAAGAAAGCGCGATCGGCATAGGCGCGCTTCATTGCCTCGGTCATCAAAAATAGCTCTTGTGCGTGCGATTCGCGCGCCAGATCATAGCCTTCCAGAATGTTCAGCATTTCCACCAGCGCGATGCCGCCGGAGGAAGGCGGCGGCATCGAGACGATGGTGTAGCCGCGATAGCTGCCACGGATCGGTGCGCGCTCGATCGCGCGGTAGTTCTTGAGGTCGTCGGCGGTCATCACGCCGCCGGCGGCCTGCACGCCGGCAGCGATTTTTTCCGCGATCGGGCCTTGATAGAGCGCCTGTGGACCGTCCTTGGCGATGGCGGCGAGTGTATCGGCAAGCTCCGGCTGGACGAGCTTGTCGCCGTCGGCGAGCGGCGAGCCGTCGGCTTTGCCGAAAATCCTGACCGAGGACGGCCAGCGTTTGAGCCTGGGCCAATCGCGCGGTAGCGCATCCGCTGTGTCGTCGGCGAGCGTGAAACCGTCGCGGGCGAGTGCGATCGCCGGCGCCATCAGTTCGGCGAGTGTGAACTTGCCGGAGCCATATTTCGCCTCCGCCATCGCCAGGCCGGCGACGGTGCCGGGCACGCCGATAGCAAGCGCGCTGGAGCGCGATTTCTCCGGATCGGCATTGCCTTGTGCATCGAGGAAGGATTTGGCGTTGATCGCGCCCGGCGCGGTTTCGCGATAGTCGATGGTGGTGTCTTCGCCGTTTGCGCGATGGATCACCATGAAGCCGCCGCCGCCGATATTACCGGCGCGCGGATAGGTCACGGCCATGGCAAAGCCGGTCGCTACCGCCGCATCGATGGCGTTGCCGCCATCTTGCAGGACCTTAACGCCGACGCGCGCGGCGATTGCTTCCTGCGCGACCACCATGCCATGCTCGGCGGTGACCGCTTGCGCCCGCCCGACTTCGGACGTTTGCGCACCCGCGATCGACGCGAACGAAACGGCCGCAAGCAGGCAAAGCGCACACGAGCGCACAAAACGCGTTAGCATCATTTTATTTTGCATTGCTGGGGTCCATTCCTGCAATTAAATCGAAGCACGTCAAATTGTTTGAGAACCAGGAGACCGACATGACGCTGGAAGGCGGATGCTATTGCGGGGCGGTGCGCTATGTGGCCGAGGGCGAACCGATGCTCAAGGCCCAATGCCACTGCCGCCAATGCCAATATATCTCCGGCGGCGCGCCGAATATGTTCATGCTGATGCCGCCCGACGGTTTTCGTTACACCAAGGGAACAGCGAAACAGTTCAAGCGCAGCGATCTCGAAAACGCGGTGACGCGGGAATTTTGCCCCGAATGCGGCACGCATCTCCTGACGCGGCGGCCGGGTTTGTCGGCGGTGGTTTTGAAAGCCGGTACGCTCGACGATCCAAGCCGTTACGGCAGCCCGAAGATGGCGATTTTCACCATCGACAAGCAAGCGTTCCATCACATTCCGGAAGGCGTACCGTCGTTCGAGCGGCTGCCGCCACGATAACGCCGCCCCGCTGCTGCTATCGAGCTGCGGAAATCGCCGCGCGCTCATCCAAAAACTTTTGCACCGCCTCGAATAATTCGAGGCGGTTTTCTTCCATCATCACGTTGTGGGTGCCGCGGTCGAGTTCGACCAGCCGCTTGCCCGGTGAATTGACCAGAAGCGGCAACAGCGTGCGCGCCATGGTCGGCGGTACGTCGTGGTCCCAAGCGGCGCTGATCATAAATACCGGCATGGTGATCTTCGCCGGATCGTAATAGCCCTTGCCGACCCAAAAGGTTTCGGCGACGTCGGCCATCACGCCGTTGGGCGCGCGGATCACCGGTGGATCAAACTTGGCCCCATCCGGGTCGGTGGCGAAGGTCGCATCCGCCCAGGCATCAAAGACAGCCTGCGGAATTTGGCGTTCCAGCCGGTCTGCCGGTACGCCATTGATCGAGCGGGCTCGCGCCTGCTCGCGTGTCACAGTGCGATAGCAGGGAAGCCGCACGCCAGGCGCGGCGACCGCGAGCCGGCCGGTCTGCCCAATCCAGATCGGCGCGTAGAGAATGAGGCTTTCGACCTTGTCCGGATGTTGGATGGCGTAGCTCGGCGATGAGAATGAGCCCCACGACCAACCGAGCAAAACGAGACGCGGCAGATTGCGCCGCGCCCGGATGAACTCGGCAACGGCAGCAATATCCCGCACCGCCGTATCGGTGCGCACGATCGGGGGATTACGGTCGGGCGGCTCGCTCATTTCCCGCGGCCGGGTGGATTTTCCGTAGCCACGCAGATCAAGCAGCCACACGTCGTAACCGCGCGCCGCGATATAGTCCATCCACGATTGCCCGCCGAGTTTCAAATCGAAGGTGGTGTGGGCAGGATAGGTTGCGCCATGCACGAACAGCACAGTGCGCGCCGGCGCGAATGCACGCATGTCGGTTGGCCGTTTGTTGCGTGCAAAAAGCGCGATACCGGTATCGTACGCCGGCACCATGAATTCTTCGGTGATGAGGCTCATGGGCCCGCGCCGCGCGGCGCATTAAAGCATCGACGGCAGAACGCGGTCGGGCGGCCGGTGGCCGTCCATGAAGGTCTTGATATTGACGATGACCTTCTCGCCCATGTCGACGCGGCCTTCGAGCGTCGCCGAGCCGAGATGCGGCAGCACCACCACTTTGCCGGCCTTGGCAAGTTTCACCAGCTTCGGGCTTACCGCCGGCTCGTGTTCGAAGACGTCGAGGCCTGCGCCGGCGATCTCGTCCGTCTCGATCAGCCGCGCCAGCGCATTCTCGTCGATCACCTCGCCGCGTGCGGTGTTGACGATATAGGCCTCAGGCCGCATCAGCTTCAGCCGCCGTGCCGAGAGCAGATGATAGGTCGCCGGTGTATGCGGACAATTGACCGAGATGATGTCCATGCGCGCCAGCATCTGGTCGAGGCTTTCCCAATAGGTGGCGTCGAGTTCCTCTTCGATGCGCGGCGGCACGCGGCGGCGATTGTGATAATGGATCTGCAAACCGAACGCCTTGGCGCGCCGTGCCACCGCCTGGCCGATGCGGCCCATGCCGACGATGCCGAGCCGCTTGCCCCAGATGCGGTGGCCGAGCATCCAGGTCGGGCTCCAGCCGGTCCATTCCTTGTCACCGAGCAGGACTTGGGCGCCTTCGGCCAAGCGTCGCGGTACGGCGAGGATCAGCGCCATGGTCATGTCGGCAGTGTCTTCGGTCAGCACGCCCGGCGTGTTGGTCACGGTGATGCCGCGCTGCAGCGCGGTGGCGACGTCGATATGGTCGACGCCGTTGCCGAAATTGGCGATCAGCTTGAGCCGCTCCCCGGAGTGGCTGAGCACCGAACGGTCGATCTGATCGGTCACTGTCGGCACGATGACATCGGCGGTTTCCGCAGCCTGCGTGAGCTCGGCTTGGCTCATCGGCTTGTCGTCGAGATTGAGGTGGGCGTCGAATAATTCGCGCATGCGTGTTTCGACGCTGTCCGGCAACTTGCGGGTCACCACTACCCGTAGCTTTTTGCCCGATGCCATTGACGCTGTCCCTGGACGCCCCTTAACGATGCCGCCGAACGCCGTGTGTCGGCCTTTGCCCGTTCAGGTCTCGTTAACCGCCCTCGCCGACACTGAAAGCCGGGCGGTGGTACATCGATCCTCTCTAGCAGATGGCTGCGCTCTCACAAAGCGCGCCGGCTTCCCGGCGTTATCGCGAGTCTGACCGCTGTGGCGTTGCGGCATAACAGGTGTTTGACGGTATGGATCGGGGCTGCGCTAGCGGCCCTGTTCGCGCTTACGCTGGCGACGGTCCCCGCGCGTGCGGCCAGCGACAGCGCCGCCAGCGGGCTGCCGGTACCCCGCTTCGTCAGCCTGAAAACCGACCGGGTCAACGTGCGCCGCGGTCCCGACAAGGATCACGACGTTACTTTCATCTTCACGCGGACTGGCTGGCCGGTCGAAATCACCGCCGAGTTCGAGAATTGGCGGCGAATCCGCGACTACGACGGGTCGGAGGGTTGGGT
>JASHSY010000042.1 GCA_030040825.1 Xanthobacteraceae bacterium | reverse complement strand
TGGCTAACACCAAACCGGTGTTCGGGCCGCAATTTGAGGTGCATCTTTACGACACTTTTGCTGCCGGAAGGGCGCGAAACGTCGAAGTTTCGGTTTATCGTTGGCACGACGGCGGATATAAACGAGCGGAACGATCCGGTGAAGACGCGGAACTGGTTGTCGAACCCGTCGACGAAACGAATTTCATCGTTCAGACGTACAATTCCGACAATGCGCTGTTCCACTATTCAATCGCACACAGAATTTTTGATGGTGTTTTCCTGGTTCGCCCGGTCGAAGAATCGGATGCCACGCCGGCGACCCGAGCTGAAATTTGCGGGAACGATGAATCGGCGATTATATGCATGATCCGAAGCCGGGATGCACTCGCCAGGCTTGCCCGCGCTACGATTGGCAAATCGCCGCACAATCCTCTCGTTGCCGTGATTGTTCGTGCTGATGAATAAATGACACCGCGCTAAGCAACAGGCAGTTGCTACAGAGGCGGTGTAGTCTGCCGCGATCCGCGCTTGCGGGTTTTGGTCGACATGATCTTCACTCAACTTCGTCCATCAGATGCTTTTCGATCTCCCAAATTGGGCGGTTGGTGAGGTCCTTGCCGATTTCTGCGATGATCGTGCTTTTCACGTGGGCATCAAAAGCCAGGCGCAAGTCTGCAAGTGTACGCGGGGGCGCGACGATAACGACATTTTTGATTCCGTGAGTGCGAACAAGCGTCGCTAGCGCGGCTGCCACGTCCTTAACAAATCGATGCTTTTCAAGCTCGTGCCAATCGGTCGTATCGACGCTACTGCGGAGATTGGTGCCTGCCCGCTTGAAAGTCCTGCCCGGCCGATCGCTCCCCTGCTCGTGTGTCGGCAAATTTTCATCGGTAAAGACCCGTTCGACGGCGAGGTTTGGGGCCTTGCCATCGCCTTTGTTGCGCAGGAATAGCGCCTTTTCCCCATCGCCGATAAAGATCAAAGCTTCGCCCGGAATGCGCATGGTTTACCCTCGATAATTTTCTCAATCGTTTTTGACGGTCGTTTTCGATCACCGCCCCTAGAGGCCGTTCACATTAGCCATGCCATGTCCGCATCGACCTTGATCCTTATCAATATCGAACGATCGATATCATGATTGTTTCCGCACTGGATCGAATCCGCGTGGGAGTTCAACATGGCAGTCGACAACCTCGGAGCGTGGGCGGTCGATCCATCGAATTTTCCGACACAGGGGTCCGCAGTTCAAAAGGCGCGGTTTGCGGTGCGTTATGCTATTCTTGCGCCCTCCAGCCACAATACGCAGCCGTGGCGATTTGTGATTGACGGCGACGAGCTTCTCATCTGTGCAGACAGAACGCGAAGTTTACCGAACATTGATCCATACGATCGCGAGCTCGTCATCAGCTGTGGAGCTGCATTGTTTAACCTGAGGGTTGCGTTGGCTCATTTCGGCGTTCCAGTTGAGATTGCGACATTTCCGCAAAGCAGTGAGCCAGACGTTGTCGCGCGTATTGCGTTTCCAGATCGGGGGCCGCCGCTGAAGGATCTCGCCGATCTTTTCGAAGCCATAACGATGCGCACGACAAATCGCGGTCAATTCTTTGAACAAAGCGTTGCGGAATCGCTCATCGAAAAACTTAAACGTGCCGCCGAGACGGAGGGCTTAGATGTAAGTTTTGCTCGAGAATTGCCTGAACGACAGCGAATTGCGGCGCTTGTCGCTAAAGCGGATCGGCGCCAGTTTGATGACATTAGATTCCGCCGTGAGCTTGCAAGCTGGATACATCCGTTGCGGAAGGACGACGGCATGCCCGCGTCATCGCAGGGTTTCCATACCCTCGTTGATTTTGCCACCCCAATTGCCGCTCTGGCTGTCAGGACTTTCGATCTGGGCAATGGGGTCGCCGCCGCACATGGGCAGCTCGCGTGTGGATCGCCGTTACTTGTAGTTTTGTCGACCCTTTTGGATAACAATGAAGGTTGGATCACCGCAGGCCTCGGTCTGGAACGCTTGCTTTTGACCGCCACCAAGGAGGGTTATTCAACGTCCTATCTCAATCAGCCAATCGAAGTTTCGGAGTTTCGCAAGGCGCTGGCTGATGAAATGAACGTGGAAGGTTATCCGCAACTCCTGCTCAGAGTAGGGCGTGGCAGCCCCGCGCTGCATTCGCCGCGACGGCCGATATCCGCCGTTCTCCTGTAGGGGTCTCGGCAATCGACCCGATGGCGCACGACGTTTCGCAGGGATTGGGGGGTGGCGCCTATAACCGTGGGAAAATGACCTGACCAATTGATGTATATCAAACCAAAGAACGGTCGCGCGCGTTAGGGAATTACGGTCGTCTTGATGGAGACTCGTCGTGCCACCAGGGAAAAGTCAGAGCGAAGGGCCTGAAAAAGCCCAGCCGTTTAACGCGGTCGATTTTGCGGCGGCCGCGCGACGTTGCGAGGAATTTGCCAATGTGCAGGCCGAGGTTTTCGGCCGATTCCAAGAGGCGAACAAGCGTTGGCTTGATCTGATGCAAGGCGAGGCAAACCTTGCGTCCGAATTTGCGCCAAAGCTTTTATCGGCGGGATCGATATATGATGTAATTGCAGTCTATCAGCAATGGGGGGCAGGGCTCTTCAGCATTATGACAAAACACATTCGGGAAGATATGGACAAGTTCATACTGGCCGGCTTGCAAACCTTGGCAAACGGGCCCGCGTTGAAAGGCCCCGGCATAAGCACGTAATTACCTGCCGGCTATAGATTGGTGCCACTGTAAGTGCAGGATGCTCGTCGCCGGAGCGGCTTGCGCTACGTCAAGCATAAAGAGCGCCACATCATGCGCTGCAGGGCCGACGAAAACCCGCGGGTTGGGTCTGAGTTTGAGACGTTGACGAGCCTTGACGCATCCGCACCGGGATCGCTCATCGAATTTGCAGTCAAGTCAATACGTCCAGTTTGACTTGAGTCAATTCACGCCACTGAAGTAGAGCCTAGATTGATAATTGCGGGACGTTAGTCTCGTGAGTACTGGCCCCGGCTGATTATCTGTGGGTGAGGATACACCCCGGCCGGGGCCTTTTCTCAAATATTCAGCCACGAAGCGTTGCACGCGAAGGCCGGTGGCCGGATAACGGCAGAGGAACGCGGCCCTCCCATACCGAAAGTGCAGGGTATTGTTGGTCACTGCGGATTGTTGGCGCGCACCCGCCGGCAAGTCGTTAATGCTGATTGATGAGGCTGCAGACACTGCCGTCGTGTGGTCGTGCGCGCTGACCTGATTGGTCTTTCGTGGCCGCAAATTGACAGAAAAGGCGGCCAAGACCAAGCCCCATGGATGGTCTGGCCAAGGCCGCCCTGGTTCACCGAATCCTCATCGATGAGCCATGATGACGTTAATGCGATGCGGGGAGAGACTTTTTGATCCGCATCAAACAATGGACCGCGTGCCAAGGATTTTTTGCCCCGCGCATAGCGGCGCTCGATCTAAATCCGAAAGAGATGAGCCAGCTTGAGCCAACGGTTATGCACGCTACGCAGCGGGTGTGGCGAGCCAATTTCCCGGTGTAGCAGCACTCCCATTGGGACAGCCGGCCGCGAACTTTTCAGCCTCGCGGGTGGATGCCCATTGCATCAAGCCGGTTGCGCACGAGATTAAGGTGGGACTTCATCATGAAGTAGAGGTCCGAATGCTGCATCGGAACCCCCATATCGATGATTTCCCGATCCAGACTTTCGACTTGGGCCTTGAGCTGCGTTATGTCATCGACGCCGATGTTGTCCTTCAAATTACGTTCGATCACCCTAAGCCGCTTGTACAAGGCCAACAAATGGTATTCGACAAACCACCGGTAAATTCTCGGACCGTAGCTGAAGATAGGCAGAATTATAGCAACGACAGTTACGAAAACGCCGATGGCGCGCTTGACATAATTTCCTACCCAAAATGGCAGATATTGAACGGGCGGCCCGTTCTTGAGCAAATCCCGCGCTTCATCGGCGATGGGGAACTCCGGATCGGCGACGGTAGGAAATTGGTTGACGCGCTGAAACACGCCGGGACCGCTATGCACTTCCACAATTGCCTGCGTCAAAAGATCGATTATCGCCGGGTGAAGCTCTTTGCGGACGAGCAGGACATTGGTCGTGCCGATGAGAGCTATATCAGTTGAAGGAATTTTCGACCTATAATCTATAGTGCCCCGCGGCAGCACCAACCGGACCAGATAGGGAAAAACGCGCGTAAGAGCTTCCGCATCGCGGAAGTTCATGACGCGAAAATCTGAATCCCGCAGCAACGAGTCGAGAATTGGCGATTCGAGCGAAAAATTGAGAAACAAAGCATCGATCGTCTTGTTTTTCAGGGCGCTGAAAGCTTGTTCCGGGGTGAGATACAGCAACGTGCTGTTGTCCGACGTAACCCCGGCTTTGTTCAGAATTCGTTCGCAGACAATTCTGGCGCCGCTGCCGACCGGAGCCAAGGCCAGGCGCTTGCCTTTGAACTCCGGGAGATCGTCAAAACTTTCCTTTGCAGAATAGAATAGCCAGAACACCTGATAATCGATCCGGCCGAGCGAGAGCAAGTCCGGTGCGGTCTCGGCGTTCGCGACGCCGCCTTGCATTATTCCGATTGGAATTTTCCAGCTGGGGTCGTTCAGCAGCTTCAGGTTCTCGGCCGAACCGTCGGTCCTGATAATATTAAGAGTGACGCCGGAGCGCGCCAGTATGCTTTTGTAACGCTTGGCCAACGCTTCAAAATGACCGCCAGGGTAAGAGCTCGCAAAATCGACTTTCGTCGGCGGCGGCGGAAAGACAAATCCCAGCGCAATCCAGATCGCCGTTATCAACACGGCCAGGAAGATCAGCGCGCCGAATACATGTAGTCGCGTGTAGCCAAGCATCCTTTGCGAGCCCGACTTGGTCCTTTTGCGAACGAGCTTTCCGGCCGGAACGATTTTCTCTTCGTCACTTTGGAAGGACCGCTAAACAAAATCCGGCACGACTGACTGTTACACTTCCACTTGCTTCACTCAACCGTACCTCGGCGCGATAGGCGGTCTGGCCCATTTGCTGAATGTGGCCATCACGGACCGTTATCGCTCAGCCTCAACCTTGGACTTGCGGCCGATCGAAGCGCCTCCAGTTTCGCCAATTCAAGATAAGGGGCGTCGATCTTCGCGGCGTCCGCCGAATTAAGCGGATTGTCCGGGTCGCCGAGCGAAGACAGAACTAAATCGGCGTCGCAAAATTGCTGCGACATCGTCCAGCGGCTTGGCGTGAGAACAGTAAGCAACCCGACCGCCTTCGCCGCCGCCAGACCGTTGGCGGAATCCTCGAACGCGACGGAGCTCTTGGCCGGAACTTGAAGCATCGTTAGCAGCAATTCGTAGCCGTCTGGCGCGGGCTTCTTCCGCGCCACCATATCGCCCGAGACGATGGCGCTTATCGCCTCGCGCAAATCGGGACCGAGAGCCGAGGTCACCAGTGCCTCTACGTTTGCCGATGCGGAACTTGCAAGCGCGCCGACCCGCACATTGGCGCGGATCGCCTCGTCGATAAGGCGCACGACTCCCGCGCGCGGCCGAACCGAATTGCTTGTAATCAATTCGCCATAGAGGCGCGTCTTTTCCCGATGGACGGCCGGGATCAATCTCCGCAGACGGGTCTTTTCGGCATGCGGCAGATCGATCAGGTCGATGTGGCGGGCGATCCGCGCTTGGCCACCGGAAATGGTGAGAAGCTCTGCATAACGATTGGCGTCCCATTGCCAATTGAAGCCAAAGTCGAGGAAAGCCTGATTGTACGCTTGGCGATGCAACTCCTCGGTGTCGACGAGTGTGCCATCGACATCGAAAATCATTCCTTGGAGCTTCATTACGCGAACTCCCTGGGTGATTTGAGCGCTCGAGAGTATTGGCTCGACAGGAAGCTCAGATTTCCATTATCGCCCAAGTCGGCGAGAATTACATCTGCCGCGGACAGGTCTTCGTCCTCCGTCCACTGCGTCGGGGTTACGACGGTGAAAAGTCCCGCCTGTTTTGCTGCCATCAAACCGTTTGCCGAATCCTCGAAGGCGATAACGTCCTGCGGCGGCAGGCCGAGCCGGTCGAGAACGTGAAGGTAGATATCCGGAGCCGGTTTTTTCGCCACCCCCAGATCGCCGGTTGCGATCATTCCGAACCATCGCAGCGCGCGCGGGCCGAGCGTGCGCTGCAACAGCGCCTCAACGTTCGGACCTGAAGTGGTGGTCGCAATCGCAAGGGCGAGATCGGCGTTGCGGGCCTCCTCCAGCAAGGCGGCAATCCCTGGACGTAGGTTAATCCCGCCTGCGACAACCATGTTTGTATAAAACTGGGTCTTGTTGGCGTGGATGACAGGCACGCGTGCAACAAACTTTGACTTTTCCGACGCAGGGATTTCCAGCGCATCGATAAAGTGCGCGATTCTTTCCTGGCCGCCCGTCACCTTAAGAAGGTCGCGATAGGCTCGCTGATCCCAGGCCCACGGCAGGCCCTCCGCCGCAAATGCCGCGTTGAAGGCCTGGCGGTGAACTTCCTCGGTATCCGCCAGCGTTCCGTCAACATCGAAGATCAGCCCGCGCAGGGTCATGGGTTGCCCATCCAGACGCCGAACAGCCGGCTGGCGTTTAAATTCCTCGATGCAGTCGCATCACCCATCGCCCAGCCCCCGGTGAACTGCGGGTGGAACTTTTCGCATACTCGGTACTTGAACGCTATCAGGGCATCCGTCCGCCCAGCGCGACTTTTCCTAACAAAAATGCACGCTAGCGGTGGTTTATTCCGGGTAGTGCGTAATACGCAAACGGTCTTCGCCCCAAGGATTTATCACATCGACCCGCAGTTGCGCAGTTGGTTGGTCAAGCCGATCGGTGGGCCGTCCATCTGGATCGTTGTCGCGACTTGGGTTTGACTGCGTGGGGAGCGGGCCGTTGTTGGCGCCGGGCTCGGTCGGCGACATTTATCTAATGCTCAGCGCGTCGGCGCCACATTGGACACGACTGTTGCCGAAGCGCCAAGCAAATGGATGATCTCCCCGGCGATTTGGGCAGGGGTTCGTCCCGGCGGCAAACCTTCATCAATGATCAGCGCGTCCTCGCTCGGATCCGGCTCTTCGAGGGTGTCGATCTGGCTTTGCAACAAGCTTGGCGGCATGAAATGACCGTGGCGTCCCGCCAGATGTTCGGCGATGAGGCTCTTGCCGCCGCGGAGATAAACGAGCCGGACCTCCGGCCTGTCGCCAATGATGATCTGACGATAGGAACGCTTGAGCGCCGAGCACGTGATGATGCCCGGTTGCTTCCTGGCGCGCTGCGCGTCGATCCATGCCGCGACGTTCTTCAGCCACGGTAAACGGTCTTCATCGGTCAGCGGAATGCCAGCATGCATCTTGGCGATGTTGACCGCCGGATGGAGCGAATCGCCTTCTTCGAAGGCCCAGCCCAGACGCAAAGCGAGCTCTTTCGCGACCGTCGTCTTTCCCGAACCCGAGACGCCCATCACCACCAGAATGGGAGGAGTGCCGCGATGCGAGCGTGCGCTGTTGAGCCGCCGGATACCGGACGCATCGGCCACGAAAACCGGATCGGCTCGGCTGATGAAGAGGCCGCTGTCGATGACGCCGACGATGTGCCGGATACGTTCTTCCAGCCGCGCCGGGTCGGCGATGCCATCGAATTTGCAATCGAGGATGCGGTTGCCGCTTTCGGTAACAAAGGGCTGACCCGCCGTGGACCGACGAAGCCGCGCATCAGCGCCGAGAACCCCGAGTGCCGCCTGGGTTGCTTCCAGTCCGAAAGCGATCACTTCAACCGGCACCGGCGCGTTAGTGCCGAGCTGATCGACCAGTTTTGTCGCCTCGACAATTATCACCAGTTGCCGCGTAGCGGCGGCAACGATTTTCTCATGCAGTAACGCTCCGCTGTGTCCCTTGATCAGATTGAGCGTGCCGCGCTCCACTTCGTCGGCCCCGTCAATGGTGAGATCGATCTGGCGATGTTCGCCGAATGAGGTCAGCGGGATTCCGGCAGCTTTCGCCAAGTCAGCGGCACGTTGCGAGGTGGGGATGCCGATAAAGCGCAGGCCGTCCCGCTGTCGTCGGCCGAGCGCCTCGATGGCGAAAGCCGTCGTCGAGCCGCTGCCGAGCCCGACAACCATATCATTTTCGACGAGCTTGACCGCAGCCTCCGCGGCGGCACGCTTAAGTACGTCGCGGTTGTTGACAGCCGCCGCGGCCGTCATGAGGGCTGCGATCCCGCGCGGCGCGGCATTCTTTGCTCGCCCGCCGCGGCGCGGTCGACAAACCAGAAAAGTTCGCCGACTGGCCGTACCCGCGCCGCCGGTACACGATTGTTTCCGGCGCGGATCGCTCCAAAGATTCCGGCCTTTTCTCCTCCAGCGACCAAAAACGCGACGCGGCGGCTACTGTCGATTGCCGGATAGGTCATTGTAATCCGAACCTCGGGACGCCCATGCGAGACGGCGGCGACCCAGCGTTTACGCTCCTCGAGCACCGGTTCGCCGGGCAACAGTGATGCCGTGTGGCCGTCGGCGCCAAGGCCGAGCAAGGTCACGTCGAAGAGCGGGCGGGCCGAATCGAAGTGCGTGGCGCTATAAGCTTCCTGCAATGTGCGCTCATAGCGTCGCGCCGCGTCGTCGGGGTCCCCATCGGTTGGAATCGGGTGAATGTTCGCCGCCGGCACCGGCACCTTTGAGAGCATCGCCTCGCGCGTCATCCGATAATTACTTTCGGGATGGTCGTAGGGAACGAAGCGCTCGTCGCCCCAGTACCAATGCACACGCGGCCACGGGAAACGGTTGCGGAATCGCTCCGAGGCCAGAAGGGCGTAAAGCGCCTTCGGCGTCGATCCACCGGAGAGCGAGACGCGGCACACACCATCCGCGGCCAATGCTGCAGCGGTCATCCACTCCGCGGTGTGTTCCGCGAGCGTCGCCGGGTCGGGCAATATCTCGATGCGTCCAATGTCTGGCATAGTGTCAGGCCGCCGTAGTGAGGACGAAATGCTCCATTGCCTTGGCGAAGCCCTCGTCATTGTATGAATCGGTCACGGCGGAAGCCCGCGCCTTCACTTCATCGGAGGCGTTCCCCATCGCGATGCTCAGGCCCGAGCGCTCGAACATGAGCACGTCGTTTTGCTGATCGCCGATGGTGGCGATTTCTTCGGCCGGCACGCCGAGGTGCTGTACGAGATACTCGACGACGGCGCCCTTGTTTGCATTCTTGTTGGTGACGTCGAGATAATAGGGTTGCGATCTGGTCGCCGACGCGCGCGTTCCGAACGCGGCTTGCGCGGCGGCTTCGCACTGTTGCACCCGGCCATAGTCGTCGCTTACGCCGACGATCTTGGTCACTTGCTGAAGGTTTGCGGTGACGTCGGTGACGACTTGCGGCTCGAATTTTACGGTCCATGCCTCGCGGGCAACATGTGGAGCGTCGATCGTGGTGATCAGCCAATCGTTGCCGCGATAAACCCAGGCGTCGAGCCCCTGCCGACGGATGAGATCGATTGCCTGGCGTGCAACGTCCGCTGGCACAGTCTTTTCCTCAAGTATGGTGAGATTGCGCTCTACAAATAGTCCGCCGTTGAAGCCGGCGATCGGCGTGTCGATGTTCAGCGCTTCGAACAGCATGGCCATGCCGCGTGGCGGGCGGCCGCTAGTGATGGCAAAGCGAATGCCGGCTTCCTGCAGCGCTTCGACGGCGCGCTGCGCCCGCTGGGTCAGTACTTTGTCCTCGGTCACGAGCGTGCCATCGACGTCCGCGAGCACCAAAGATATTTTTCGCTTCGCCGCCATCGGCCCTCCAACGCCGGTCAGGCCAGCGGCCGCCACACGCGCCCCATGCGCGCCAGCATCTCGTCGGCTGCCGCGGGGCCGTTGCTCCCGGCGGTGTAATTGGGAAAATCCTGCGGCGGGTCGTTGCCCCATGCGTCGATGATCGGCTGTACCGCTTGCCAACCGGCTTCCACGGTATCGGCGCGCTGAAACAGCGTCGCGTCGCCAATCATGCAGTCGTAGATCAGCGTCTCATAACCGGTGTTGGGCGCGACCCTGAAATAATCCTTGTAGGCGAAATCCATGCTGACCGGGCTGAGCTTGACCACCGGTCCCGGACGCTTGGCGGCAAATTCCAGTGCAATTCCCTCATCCGGTTGGATGCGAAGAATCATCCAATTGGGGTTCATCTGCTCTACCGGCGTGCCACGAAACAACGCAAACGGCGCTTGATGAAAACGAATCGCAATTTCGGTCGAACGGCGGTGCAGACGTTTACCGGTGCGCACAAAAAACGGCACTCCGGCCCACCGCCAGTTATCGATGTTGAACTTCCATGCGACGAAGGTCTCGGTCGCCGAGTCCGACGCCACGTTTGGTTCCTCTCGATATGGCGGAACGTTTTCTCCCATCACCGCGCCGCTGCCGTATTGGCCGCGCACCGCGTCTCGCAGCGCTTGCGCGGGATCGATTGGCTTTATCGCCTGGATGACTTCGGTCTTTTTGGACCGGACTGCATCCGCATCAAATGAGATCGGCGGCTCCATCGCCGTCATGGCGGCGAGTTGCAATACGTGATTGGGCACCATGTCGCGAAGCGCACCGGTCTTCTCGTAGAATTTGCCCCGGTGCTCGACGCCGATGGTCTCAGCCACCGTGATCTGAACGTGATCGATTTGCTGCCGATTCCACAGCGGTTCGAATAGGCCGTTGGCGAAACGAAGCGCCATGATGTTTTGCACCGTCTCCTTGCCTAGGAAATGATCGATGCGAAAGATTTGACGTTCCTTGAGGGTTTTCAGGATATCGGCATTGAGTGCCTTGGCCGAAGCGAGATCGTGACCAAAGGGCTTTTCAATCACGACCCGGCGCCACTGACCGTTCTTTTCGGTCGTAAGACCGGCCGCGCCAAGCCCGGCGACCGCGGGCGCGAAAAAGCGATCGGCAACGGCAAGATAGAAGAGGTAATTGCCGGCAGTCCTCGCCGTCTTGTCCAATCCAGCCAGATGATCCCGCAGCCGAACGTAAGCACCAGCATCGTTGAGGTCGCCTTGGAGATAGCTCATGCGGTCGCACAGCCAGCGCCACGCCGACGGGTCAAGGGCGTCATGAGCCTCGTTGTCTTGAGCGACGAAATCCTGCATCGCCGCCGCGAGATTCCTGCGCCATTGCTCGGCGCTGCCGGCGTTGTGATCGACGCCGACAAGCTGGAATCGATCGGAGAGCTGGCCGGCCTGAGCCAGATTGTAGAGTGCCGGCACGACCAGACGTTTGGTAAGATCGCCGGCTGCGCCAAAAATCACCATCGCGCATGGCGGTGCAGGCGGAGCGCTCTCCGCTTGCGGTACGCGCGCGATATCCGGCGTTCGCTCGGCTTCGACGACTTGGCTCTGCTTGTCCAGCATTGTCGACTTGGTCCTTCGTCTCAGTTTCGATTCGCGAACGGGTGTGGCGCTCGCACGGTCAACTGCGTCCGAGTACTTCCATGGCGACGGCAACGACCCGCTCCGGCTCGAAACCAAACTTTCGCTGCAGCTCCTTGAGTGGCGCCGACGCGCCGAATGTTTTCATGCCGATGACGCGACCGGCGGCGCCCACGTAGCGGTCCCAGCCGAGTACCGAGCCCTGCTCAACGGCGACGCGGGCCGTCACCGCTGGCGGCAACACTTCGTCGCGATAGGACTGCGGCTGCTCCTCAAAAATGTCCCATGATGGCATCGAGACAACGCGGGATCGAATTCCCTGCGACGCCAGCGTTTCGTGAGCCTGGATCACCAGCGAGACTTCGCTGCCTGAGCCGATCAGAATAATTTCAGGCGCTCCGCCGGCAGTGTTCGCCATGACGTAAGCACCGCGTGCGACGCCAGCGGCCGACGCATACCGCTGCCGATCGAATGTCGGCAGCGGTTGACGCGATAGCGCGATCACCGCCGGCTTGTGACGCAGCTGCACGACGTAACGATAAGCTTCGACGACCTCGTTGGCATCCGCCGGTCGCAATACGACCATGCCCGGAATAGCGCGCAGCGAAATCAACTGCTCAACCGGCTGATGCGAGGGTCCATCTTCGCCGTCGCCCATGGCGTCGTGGGTGAAAACCCACAAGGTCGGCAGCTCCATGAGCGCGGAGAGCCGAATCGATGCGCGAGCGTAATCGCTAAAAACGAGGAACGTCGATCCGAAGGCGCGGAGCTTTGAGAGCGACAGGCCGTTGACGATCGCCGCCATCGCATGCTCGCGAATGCCAAAGTGTATATTACGGCCATCAGGCGTGCCGGGCTCGAATTCACCTGCACCGGGGAATTTAAGTAACGTCTTGTTCGATGATGCGAGATCGGCCGAACCACCGAGCAACCAAGGAATATTCTGGGCAAGCACATTGAGCACTTGGCCGGAGGCTTCGCGCCCGGCAATGCCCTTCGGGTCCGGCGAAAACATCGGCATGTTGCGGTCCCAGCCGGCGGGGAGCTCGCGCCGTTGCATCAGATCGATTTCGCTTGCGAGGTCCGAAAACCGCTCACGGTATTTGGCAAATATCGCTTCCCAGTTGCGCCGTGCCTTACTGCCGCGCTGACCAACTCCGTCGGTGAAGCGCTGCATGACGCCGTCAGGCACGAGGAACTTGGC
>JASHSY010000376.1 GCA_030040825.1 Xanthobacteraceae bacterium | reverse complement strand
AAGCCGCCGCCGCAGCAGCAATAGGCCGGGTGAGGCGCCTTCGCTTTTGGCGCCGGCGCCGCCAATGCTACAAGGACGGCCGCGGCGGACTTAAGGCGACGATTCCGTTGCGCGGACGTGGCGAAATGGTAGACGCAAGGGACTTAAAATCCCTTGGGGGAAACCCTGTGCGGGTTCGAGTCCCGCCGTCCGCACCAAGCTCGCAGCGGGCTCCAAAGCGGACTTGACGCTTTTGCTCGCGGCTTAAACATCGCGAATGGTTGAGTAAGATGCGAGCTGTCAATTCGGGCAGGGATATTATTTCGGGGCGCCGGTGCCGGGTCCTGAGGCAACCGCGCTATTGCGGCGCGAAGCGCGGGCGGCTCGGAAGCCGATTAATGTCCGCGCAAAGGTGCACAAGTAAAACTAATGCAAGGTTCACAAATAAAGCAAATGCAGGCCACAAGCCGGCCTGATTGCCGCGCGCTGCCCTCATCGTGCTAAAAAGCATAAGCCGTACGCACATCCCCGGGGGTGGGGTTGCCTTATTTGCGGCGCAGGAGGCTGCAAATCGCTTAGGCTGCATTCTCGTCGCGGCCAAGGCGGCTTGACCCTTTGATGACACGCACACGCGCGTACTGGTCCACGGATCGTTGCCGCCGATGCTCCAAGGCGGCCGCCGGCGCCGCTGCGGCGCTCGCCGTTCTTATCGTTTTTGGATGTTCGGCGAACCAGGATGTGAGTACGCTCTTGGTCGATCCCGGTCATTATTCCGCATATCACTGCAAGGATTTTCCGCCTCAGCTTGCGCTCCTTACCACGCGTGAACAGACGTTGCGCAATCTAATGGACAAAGCCAACGAAAGCAGCGGCGGCGCGCTCATTGGAAACCTTACCTACCGCGCCGATTATGAGGATGTGCTGGGAGAAGAGAAAGTCCTGCGACGTGCCGCTGCTGAAAAGAACTGCGACCTGAGCACTCCTGCTTCTCAGAGCGACCGCTCCATTCACTGAACTCAGGACGGCATGCGGCGCCTTGCCGGTCACAGGCCGGCGACGACGAAGGCAATGCCGACGCCGGCGGCGGCCAACAACACCAGCACGGCGGCGCTGGTCGCGGTCGCCCGCCCACCCGCAAAAAATGCCGCATAAAGAGCCTTGAGAATATTATTGGACGAAGCAGCGATCAGGACGGCGGCGGCTAACGCATCGTTGGACATTCCAGACGTGCCGCCTTGCGCCAAATTGAGCACGAAAGGATCGATGTCGGTCACCCCGACGATGGCCGCCAGTGTATAAATTCCGGACGCGCCGAACTGTGCCTTTGCCCAGTTCGATACGAACGACACCGCGATAAAGAGAATCGCGAACAAGACTGCCGGACCGAGTTCGAGTGGATTGACGGCGGCAGACGGAGTAGCGGTCGATTTCGCGCCCAGTGCAGGCTTCGGCGCGAAGCGATATTGCAGCAGACAGATCACCAGCCCGGCAACCGACAAACCACAAAGCGAAGGTGCCAGTACCCGCGCCAAAGCCAGATTGAAGAACGCGACCACCGCGAGAATGCGCAGATACATGATCGCGGTCGCAAGGGTAATGCCGGCCTGTGCATTGCGCCGCATCGATGGGTTGGACGTTGCCTGACGCGCCAAGACGACTGTTGTTGCGGTCGACGAATAAAGTCCGCCGAGCGCAGCCATCCAAAGACCGCGCGCGGCCGCTGCCCAATAGCGCTGCGCCAGATAGCTGGCATAAGAAAGCGTGCAGACCACGACCAGCGCGAGCCACGCCTGGCGGGGCGTGATGGTGGTGAGTGTCGTCACCGGCGTGTTGGGCAACAGCGGCAGGATAATGCCGGTCAAGATCAGAAATT
The DNA here is from genome assembly GCA_030040825.1 of Xanthobacteraceae bacterium. Classification (GTDB taxonomy): domain Bacteria; phylum Pseudomonadota; class Alphaproteobacteria; order Rhizobiales; family Xanthobacteraceae; genus BOG-931. Next base: position 2,317 of record JASHSY010000376.1, on the reverse strand, counting down.
GCCCGGCTGTCACGATCTCCTTGAGCTCAACGCGCCGCGCCAGCGCGTGCAGCCTCTCCCGGCCGGTCAGCAGCAGGACGGCGGTGACGGTGGTCGCCACCGCCACCCACGGCGGCAACGCGAGCGCGATGGCGCCCAGAACATAAGCCTGTACGTTGAGCGCCAGCACAACCAGGCCGACATTGGGCTCGCCGGTCTCATCCTGCTGGCGCACATGTTCGCGGTAGAAGATGGTAAGCCAGCCGCCGAGCACGAGGAGACCGGCGGTGAAGGGAATGAAACGGGTTGGATCGAACAGATAGAGTGTGCCCCCCACGACAGCAAGCAGCGGAAATGTGCGTATGCCGCCCGGCCGCTTGGTGTCGGAACGGGCGAAGAAATCCTCGAACGCCAGCCCGAGGAAAAAGCTCAAGCCGAGAAGGAGGCCGGCGCTGGTCAATGAAGGCGCTGAGATCATGCAAATTTGACCGCGAATTTGACCGGAAGCCCGACCGTGGCAGCTTGAGCGTGCCTATCATACATGGCTTGATGACAGGCGCCATTCGCGCCGGACGGCTACCGGTCAAAGGAAAAGGAAAAACGATGAGCTGGTTACCCGACAAGGATCCGGTCCTCGGCGACAAGCATTCCTGCAACGCGCTCGAACTGATCGTCGTCCCGCGTGTGCGCGATCTCGGCGACGGCTTTACCGTGCGCCGCGCGCTGCCGCACGCCAAACGCCAGATGGTCGGCCCGTTCATTTTTTTCGATCAGATGGGACCAGTGCAGCTCGTCGCCGGAAGCGGCATGGATGTGCGCCCGCATCCGCATATCGGGCTCGCAACGGTGACTTACCTGTTCGACGGCCGGGTCACCCATCGTGACAGCGAAGGCAATGACCTCGACATCACTCCCGGCGCCATGAATCTCATGACCGCCGGACGGGGCATATCGCATTCAGAGCGCACGCCAGCGGCGATGCGCGCTACAGGCGGCGGCATGTTCGGCATTCAGAGCTGGATTGCGCTGCCGCAGGATCACGAAGAAATGCCGCCGCTGTTCGAACACTTCGATGCCGGGGTTCTGCCGAGCATCGCCGACAAGGGCGTGCGCGCCCGCGTCATCGCCGGGTCGGTGTACGGGCAAAAATCGCCAGTCGGCATGGTCTCGGAATGGTTTTATGCGGAGGTGGTGCTGGAGGCGGGCGCGAGCGCGCCGCTCGATGCAGACCATGAGGAACGTGCGATCTATGTTGCCGAGGGCGAGATCGACATCGCTGGCGACAAGTTCGCCGCGCCGCAGCTTTTGGTGTTTCGTCCGGGCGATCGCATCAAAGTGACGGCGACGCAACCATCACGGCTGATGCTCCTTGGCGGCGCTGCGCTCGAAGGCCCGCGCTATCTATGGTGGAATTTCGTTTCCTCTCGCAAGGAACGCATCGAGCAGGCGAAAGAAGAGTGGAAGACCGGCAAATTCGCCCTCATCCCAGGCGACGACAAAGAATTTATTCCGCTGCCGGAGAACTAGACCATGATCCAATAGGATCGTTGTCTGGTCCTTTTCGAAGCATGATCTGTTCGGAAAAATCTTCCACGTTTTTTCCGGATCATGCTTTAAAGCGCGACGCGACGCAGCCGCAATGCGTTGAGTACGACGCTCACCGATGACAGTGCCATCGCTGCCGCGCCGATCATCGGCGAAAGCAGGATGCCGAAAGCCGGATAAAGCGCGCCAGCGGCGATCGGGATCGCGGCGGCATTGTAGACGAACGCCAACAGCAAATTCTGCCGAATGTTGCGCATGGTTGCGCGTGACAGCCGCCGGGCGCGCACGATGCCACGCAGATCGCCTTTGACCAGCGTAATACCGGCGCTTTCGATGGCGACATCGGTGCCGCCGCCCATCGCAATGCCGACGTCGGCGGTGGCCAGCGCCGGCGCGTCGTTGGCACCGTCGCCGGCCATCGCGACGAAATGGCCCGCGCGGCGCAGCTTTTCGATCGACGCGCCTTTTTGATCCGGCAGCACTTCGGCCTCGATCTCGTCAAGCGCGAGCCGCCGTCCCACCGCCGCGGCCGTCGCGCGGTTGTCGCCGGTCTGCATGACGATCCGCAGCCCGTTAGCGCGCAACATGTTCAGCGCTTCTGCCGTGGTGGCCTTGATCGGATCGGTAATGGCCAAAAGTCCGGCGAACTTACCGTCGACGGCCAGGAGCACCACGGTCGCACCGTCATTGCGCCATCGCTCCGCTTCGTCTTCGGGCAAAGCGGCCCCCCCGCTGCAATCGGCAAGGAATTTGGCGCTGCCAAGCGCCACCTGGTGACCTTCGACGCTGGCCG
>JASHSY010000375.1 GCA_030040825.1 Xanthobacteraceae bacterium | reverse complement strand
TTCCGCTTGATCCTGGGCGATCTGATCCCGGACGGTGGCGAGATCGTCGTGCCGAAAACCGCGCGGATCGGTTCGGTCGATCAGGAGCATCCGGCAACGCCGGTCTCACTGATCGACACGATTCTCGAAGCCGATGTCGAACGCGCCGCTTTGAACGCAAAGCTTGAAGCCGCAGCGCCCGAGCAACTTGCCGAAATTTACCACCGGCTGATCGAAATCGGCGCCGACAGCGCCCCCGCGCGGGCGGCGGAAATTCTCGCCGGGCTTGGCTTCTCGACCGCCGACCTCGACCGCCCGATGGCGGAGTTTTCCGGCGGCTGGCGCATGCGGGTTGCGCTCGCGGCGGCGCTGTTCGCGGAGCCCGATTTGCTGCTGCTTGACGAACCCACAAACTATCTCGACCTCGAGGGCGCGCTCTGGCTCGAAGCGCGCTTGAAGAAATATCCACACACCGCGCTGATCGTCAGTCATGACCGCGAGCTTCTCAATAATTCGGTCGACGCCATTCTGCATTTGAACGAAGGCAAGCTCGACCTTTACACCGGCGGCTATGACGACTTCGAGAAACGGCGCGCGGAAAAGACCCGGCTGTTGTCGGCGACGCGGGCCAAGCAGGACGCCGAGCGCGCCCATTTGCAAAAGTTCATCGACCGGTTCCGCGCCAAGGCCAGCAAAGCGGCGCAGGCACAATCGCGCATCAAGCGGCTTGCCAAGCTTGAGCCGGTGGCCGAAGTGGTCGAGGAGCGCGTGGCGCCATTCACCATCCCCTCGCCGGCACGGCCACTGGCGCCGCCTTTGATTCAGCTCGAAGCGGCGGCGGTCGGCTATAACGGCACGCCGGTGCTTCGCAATCTCAATTTGCGGCTGGACGTTGACGACCGCATCGGACTCCTTGGCGTCAACGGCGCGGGAAAATCGACCTTCGCGAAGATGGTGGCCGGTGCGCTGCCGCTGCAAGCCGGCCGGATGAAACGCGAAGGCCGCATCCAGGTCGGCTGGTTCCACCAACATCAGATCGAAGCGCTCGACCCGGACGATACGCCTCTCGACATCATCCGGCGCGCGCGGCCGGACGACAGTGAATCCTCGCGCCGCTCGCGGCTGGCGCAGTTCGGCCTTTCCTTCGACAAGCAGGAAACCACGGTCGCCAATCTTTCCGGCGGCGAGCGCGCACGGCTTTTGCTCAATCTCGTGGCGATGGCGGCGCCCCATTTGTTGATCCTCGACGAGCCGACCAATCACCTCGACATCGAAAGCCGCCGCGCGCTTCTCGATGCGCTCAACGATTACCAGGGCGCCGTCATTCTCATCACCCACGACCGCTCGCTCATTGAACTCGTGACCGACCGGCTGTGGCTCGCCGCCGACGGCCATATCAAGGCCTTCAAAGGCGACATGGACGACTACGCGCGCTTCGTTCTCGACCGGGCGAAGGCCGGGACGCGCGGCCCGGCGCAGGATGCGGAGCGCCAGGCGCCACCGGCGCAACCGCCGCTCAAGAAAAAGAAGAAGAAAAAGCGAATTTAGCGGGTGCGCGAACGACGCGACGACGATCCGCACCGATGGCAGGAACAATATCGGCACGATCGTCACCGCCATTGCGATTTGGCCGTCATTCACGCGATGCCGCGATGCCGGATACGCCCGAATGGTCAAGCTGGACATCGCTGTACAAGTCGTCCGGAAGGACCTCGCGCGCCATGCGCTCAGGTGGTCCGGCGCTCGGCGGCGTCGCCTGCAAGATTAGCTGCCGCGCCCGCCACTGGACGGCGCGTGCGATTTCGTTGGTGCACCGCTTCACGCAGACACTGGGATCGCCGCTGCAACGGCGCGCCCGCCGGCAAGGTCTGCACGCGCAGTTGCGCCAGAACTTGAAAATATCGCAATACGCGCGCGCCAGCCTTGCTTTCTCGGCAGCAAAGCGCGCCAGATATTGCTCAGGCGTCAGTGCGGGTTTTTGTTTGGTCATCCGTCGTTGCGTCGGCCTCTTCCTTCGCCCCGCGTGCGGGGAGAAGGTTGGGGATGAGGGGACTTGGTCGCACGCACAGATTCGCGGCAACGCCCCCTCACCCGCTCGCTTCGCGCTCGCGACCTCTCCCGGCGCGGCGGGGAAAGGTGGTCAAGCAAATCTTTCCCGCGGCGCGTTTTCTGCGCCCGAGTTTTTGCGATGCCCGTAGCCCGGATGAGCGGAGCGAAATCCGGGATCAGCATACAAGCCTGACGATCATCCCCGGATTTCATTTCATTCATCCGGGCTACGACAGAAGGAAAAAAGGAGGCGGAACGCCGGCAAACGTGTCTCTCGAACTTCCGCATCTTGCGACGCGGCGCGCGCTGAACGCAGCGCGCTCGCCTGTCGGCGTTCCACCACGGCTCTGACCGTCGGAGCGCTAGCCCCTAGGGCGCAGCTTCAGGCCAGGTTTCCTGGGACGCAGCGGGACGTCCGATCCGGTAAGCCCGCCTCAACCGGGAGGCGGAGACCTCGCGTTCCTCAACGGGCGTTACCCGCGCCCGCCTATCCCAGTCCAGGGAGCACCTCCCGCATCGGCCCTGGTACCGGCGGACGTGATGCCCGAAGCCGCCCGGATGCGGATTGTATGGGTCCGCGCGCGGGCGCCGCACTCGCTCCGCTTTCGGGAGTACCCTCGGCCGAAGGCGTCCTTCACTGAGCGAGATTCTTTGCTAACGTAGCGCAATCGGTGACAAAGGTCAACGAAATTGTGACGCGGGCATCCGGTTCCGCGCCAGCTATTCCGGCTTGCCGCCGCGCTGTTTGCACGCCTTTCTAAATTGCTTGCGCGCTTTGCCGTGCAGCCCTTTGGCCGTGGCCTGCTCGGAGCAGGACTTCGCGATGGCCTTCTTGTCGGCCGTGCTCATTTTGGCCGCGGGCGCATTAGCTGCTGGCGCATTGGCCGGCGGCGCCGCATCTTCCGCGAAAGCCATGCCGGTTCCGATCGCGAGCGAAATCAGCATTGCGGCGACGACAGACGATTTCATCATGACGCTTTCCTTTTCACGTTCTGCTGCAAAGGCGGGTGCAGCTGCGAAACTATATCGCTTTGCGCATCCAGGCTATGTTTACGCACCGTCATGGCCGGGCTAGCCCGTCGAAGACGGGCGTGAACGCCCTTTTGCCCGGCCATCCACGTCTTTAAGTTCCTCTCGCCGCGAAAGTCGTGGATGTCCGGCATAAAGTGGACATGACGAAAGAGGAAAGACGATGGCCGACGACTTAAAGAAACCCAAAACCGACGCGGCGCCAAAGAAAGAGGCCGCAGCGAAGGCCGAGAGCCCTGCGGCCAAAGACGCGCCCAAGGACACATCCAAGCCGGCTACGCCGAAAGAGGCAGCAAAGGCCGAGAGTGCCGAAACGGGTGGCGCGCCTGCCAATTACAGCCGCGGCGAAGGCCAGAAACCCGTCACCGCCGCTTACAAGGAAAACTGGAACCTGATTTTCGGGAAGAAGAAAACGAAGAAGCGATAGCCCGTGTGCAGGTGAGTTGAGGCGGGCGCTTATGCGTTCGTCATGGCCGGGCTTGTCCCGGCAATGACGAAAAAAGAGATCACAAAAAACTCTGCGGATCGACGTCGATTTAATGTCAGGGCACTCAACCACCACCTCTCCCCGGTGGGGAGAGGTCGGCCGCCGAAGCTCCGCAGGAGCGAAGGCGGGCGGGTGAGGGGGAGCCAACGTTTCAAATTGAATTGAGGGTCAAAGCAATCATTTCCCGCACGCCTTCAAGGTTTTCGTACACGTCGATGTTCGTCACCCTCACAATATGAAAACCCAGCGAGTTTAGGATGCGCGTTCTTTCCTCATCCCGCATGACTTGCTTTTGAGTGGAATGCGTGTCGCCATCGACTTCGATGATCAGCTTGCCGTCGAGCGTCACAAAATCGACGATGTACCGATCGACCGGGTGCTGACGTCGAAACTTCCAGCGCGCCAGTTGGCGGTTGCGCAGAACTTTCCATAAGCGCGTTTCCGCACTCGTTTGCCGCCTGCGAAGCTTCCTTGCACGTTTTCTGAACCGCTCCATCCCCCTCACCCGCTCGCTTCGCTCGCGACCTCTCCCCACCGGGGAGAGGTGAGATTACAAAAAGCTCTGCGGGTCGACGTCGATTTAATGTCAGGGCACTCAACCACCACCTCTCCCCGGTGGGG
>JASHSY010000374.1 GCA_030040825.1 Xanthobacteraceae bacterium | reverse complement strand
CAGCGGTGGATCCACCGCGCGCAATTGAGCTACCAGCGCACTGCGGGCGCGCTCGTAAAGCGCGCGGCGCGCTTCGCCGGTATTCCGTTCAAGTCCCTCGACAGCGCGGGAGATAAGCGGATGGTAATCGGTCATCTGTTGAGTTTACGCGCGAAGTGCGGATTTTTCATCTTGTTTCACGTCTCGAACGGGTTCTGCATCAGGATGGTGTCCTCGCGTTCCGGGCTGGTCGATAAAACGACCGCGGAACAGCCGATCAACTCCTCCAGGCGGCGAACGTATTTGATCGCTTGGGCCGGCAGATCGGCCCATGAGCGCGCGCGCGCGGTTCCTTCGCGCCAGCCGGCGATGGTTTCGTAGACCGGCTCGACGCGCGCCTGCGCATGCTCGCCGGCGGGAAGATAATCGATCTCGCGGCCATCGAGACGATAGGCAACGCAGACCTTGATCTCATCGAAGCCGTCGAGAATGTCGAGCTTGGTCAGCGCCAGGCCGTGGATGCCGCTGGTGCGCACGCTTTGCCGAACCAACACCGCGTCGAACCAGCCACAGCGTCGTGGGCGGCCGGTTACCACGCCGAATTCCTTGCCGCGTTCGCCCAGAATGCGGCCGGTCTCGTTTTTCTGCTCGGTCGGAAAAGGCCCGGCGCCGACCCTCGTTGTATAGGCCTTGCAGATGCCGAGCACGTAGCCGATGGAGGCGGGTCCGATTCCCGAGCCGGTCGACGCCTGCGCCGCCACCGTGTTGGAGGAGGTCACGAACGGGTAGGTTCCATGATCGACGTCGAGCAGTGCGCCTTGTGCGCCTTCGAATAGGATGCGTTTGCCCTCGCGGCGCTTCTGTTCGAGCAGCGACCACACCGAATCCATAAACGGCAACAATGCGGGCGCCACGCTGGTCAGATCTTGATGCACGGCCCCGGCTTCGATCAGGTCGAGCCCAAGTCCCTTGCGCAGCGCGTTATGATGCGTAAGCAGGCGTTCGATCTTGCGGTCGAGCGTCGCACCGTCGGCGAGGTCCATCAGGCGAATGGCGCGGCGGCCGACCTTGTCTTCGTAGGCAGGGCCGATGCCGCGCCGGGTAGTGCCGATCGACAGCGCTGCATTGGCGTTTTCGCGAATGGCGTCGAGCTCACGGTGCAGCGGCAGAATCAACGCGGTGTTCTCGGCGATGCGCAGATTGTCGGGCGTGACATCGATATTCTGCTTCTTGAGCTTAGCGATCTCGTCGATCAACGCGTGCGGATCGAGCACCACGCCGTTGCCGATAATCGACAGCTTGCCTGGCCGCACGACGCCGGACGGCAACAGCGACAGTTTGTAGGTAGTGCCATTGATAACCAGAGTATGGCCGGCATTATGGCCGCCTTGGAAGCGGACCACGATGTCGGCTTGCTCCGACAGCCAGTCGACAATCTTGCCCTTGCCTTCGTCGCCCCACTGGGAGCCGACCACGACAACATTCGCCATGAGGAACTGTCCCCAGGAGCCTTCAGCTCATGCGCAGATGAATCGGATATGGCCGCAGCCGATCGGATAATGGATGACACGCTGCGAGGCAAGGTAAAAGCCTCGTCGATCAGTCCCGCACATATCGCGCAACCGACTGAAAATACACTACATTTACGATAATTTGAACAGCTGAGGCCGAGGCGAGCTTTTGGTTGTGCGGCGCGCCGATTGTCGCGGTTGCTTCGTTGGCAGTCATGCGGCGACCGCACTGGTCGCACGCCGCGTGTCGCGTTAGCTCGTGAGCATTGTGTCTTCCGTCCAGGAAAGAACGTCATGCCGGAGGCCAGCGCCAAGTCCCATAGGACCAGCGCCAAGTCCCACAGGGCCAGCGCCAAGTCCCACAGCCGAGGGCTCCGCTCCCTGTTCGATCAGCCTTATCTGCTGCTGTCGCTGACCTCGCTGTTCTGGGCCGTCAATACCGTGCTCGGCCGGTTCATAGTCGGCCACATCCCGCCGGTGACTTTTGCGTTCATTCGCTGGGGTGGCGCTTTCCTGATCGTGCTTCCGTTTGCGTTGCCGCATCTTGCGCGCGACTGGCCGATCGTCCGCAAGCATGCGGTTCTGATGACGGTGCTCGCGCTTACCGGTTTCTCCGCTTACAACACGATGGCGTATTACGGCCTGCAATACACGACGGCAATCAACGGGCTGTTGCTGCAATCGATCGCGCCGCTGTTCGTCGCGCTTTGGTCGTTCGTGCTGTTTCGAACGCGGCTGACTTGGCGGCAGGCGCTCGGAATCTGCATCTCGCTCACCGGCGTAGCGGTCATTGTCAGCCATGGCCGGCTAGCCGTTCTTGTCGGCATTGGTTTTAACCGGGGCGATGTCTGGTTCCTGATCGCGCTCCTCATCTATGCCTACTACACCGCCGCGCTGCGGCAGCGGCCGGCGATGCATCCGCTGTCGTTCCTCGCGGTCGGGATGGGGTGGGGCGCAGCGCTGCTGATTCCGGCGGTGGTCGTCGAAATCGTCAGCGGCCATACCATGGTGCTCGACACCGAGAGCGCGTTGAGCATCATTTTTGTCTGCATTTTTCCGTCGTTGCTCGGCTACCTGTTCCTCAATCGCGGCATCGAATTGATCGGCGCCAATCGCGCGGCGCCATTCATGCATCTGGTGCCGGTGTTCGGTTCGGTGCTGGCGATCGTATGGCTCCGCGAGCGTTTCGAAGTCTTCCACGCCGTCGGTTACGGGCTGGTGTTTACCGGCATCACGGTGGCGACGCGCAAGTGATCGCTTAAAATCGCAGCGATTTCGCCTGTTTCACCTGCGGCAAGGCGCGCACCTTCGCCAGCACCTCGTCCGGCAGATCGCCGTCGATCTCGATCAGCGACACCGCGTTGCCGCCTGCCGTCTCACGGCCGACGTGGAAGGTCGCGATATTGATGCCGGCGTCGCCGAGCGTCGAAGAGAACTTGCCGATGAAGCCCGGCTTGTCGAGATTGGTGATGTAGATCATCGACGGACCGAATTCCGCGTCCATGCGGATGCCCTTGATGTTGACGATGCGCGGGCGCCCGTCGGCATAGACCGTGCCGGAGACGTGCCGCGATTGCCGCTCGGTGGTGACCGTGAGCGTGATCAGGCTCTCGTAGTCGCCTTCGGCATCGCGCCGTGTCTCTTCGACGGCGATGCCGCGATCCTTGGCGACGGACGGTGCCGAGACCACATTGACGCCTTGCAGCATTGGACGAAGGATACCGGCGATTGCGGCCGAGGTGAGCGCCCGCGTATTCATCTGCGCGACCACGCCCTCGTAGCAAATCTGCACCTGCTTGATGCCGGTTTCGGTGAGTTGTCCGGCGAACGAGCCAAGCTTTTCGGCCAGCGCGATGAACGGCTTGAGCTTGGGCGCTTCCTCGGCGCTGATCGAAGGAAAGTTGATGGCGTTGGCGATAGCGCCGCGGATCAAATAATCCGACATCTGCTCGGCGACCTGGAGTGCAACGTTTTCCTGCGCCTCGGTGGTCGAGGCGCCGAGGTGGGGCGTGCAGACCACGTTGGGCAATTTGAACAACGGGTTGTCGCTTGCCGGCTCGGTGGTGAACACATCGAGCGCGGCGCCCGCCATGCGTCCGGACGCCAGCGCTTCGTACAGCGCCGCCTCGTCGACCAGTCCGCCGCGCGCACAATTGATCAGGCGTAGGCTCTTCTTGGTCAGCTTGAGCGAGTCGGCGTTGATGATGTTGCGGGTTTTGTCGGTGAGCGGCGTGTGCAGCGTGACGAAGTCGGCCCGGCGCAGCAGATTCTCCAGATCGACTTTCTCAACGCCAAGGTCGATGGCGCGCTGATCCGAGAGAAACGGATCGTAGGCGATCACCTTCATCTTCATGCCGAGTGCGCGGTCGGCGACAATTGCGCCGATATTGCCGCAACCGACGATGCCGAGCGTCTTGCCGAAAATCTCCACCCCGAGGAATTTGTTCTTTTCCCATTTACCGGCGCGAGTCGACGCGTCGGCTTCCGGAATTTGCCGCGCCAAAGACAGCATCAGGGTGATCGCGTGCTCGGCGGTGGTGATCGAATTGCCGAACGGCGTGTTCATCACGATGATGCCGCGGGCGGTCGCGGCGGCGACGTCGACATTGTCGACGCCGATGCCGGCACGGCCGATCACTTTCAAGTTTTGCGCGCGCTCGAGAACTTTAGGGGTAACCTTGGTGGTCGAGCGAATCGCCAGCCCGTCGAAGCCGTTGATCGCCTCGGCGAGTTTTTCCTTGTCCTTGCCGAGCGCTGGCCGGAAATCGACCTCAAGCCCGCGGTCCTTGAAGATCGCGACGGCGGCGGGCGACAGTGCGTCCGAGATGAGAACTTTTGCTGACATGGTCAGGCCGCCTTTGCTAGCGCGTCTTTGGCCTCGGCATACGCCCAGTCGAGCCAGAGCGTGAGAGCCTCCAGATCGGCGCGCTCGACGGTGGAGCCGCACCAGATGCGCAGGCCGGGCGGGGCGTCGCGATAAGCGTTGATATCGTAGGCTACGCCTTCTTTGTCGAGCGTTGCGGCGATGCCCTTGACGAACGCCGCCTGAGCTTCCGCCGGCAACCGAGTCACGGCTGGATCGACCACCTTCAAGCAGACCGATGTGTTGGAACGCACCGCCGGATCTGGCGCCAAGAAATCGATCCACTTGGCACGGTTGGTCCAGTCGGCGATGACGCGCGCGTTGCCGTCCGCGCGCGCGCGCAAACCGGCCAGGCCGCCCACGGCCTTCGCCCATTCCAGCGCGTCGAGGTAATCTTCAACGCACAGCATTGACGGCGTGTTGATCGTTTCGCCGACAAAAATCGCGTCGTTGAGTTTGCCGCCCTTGGTCATCCGGAAAATTTTTGGCAGCGGCCACGGCGGCGTGTAGCTTTCGAGCCGGGCCACCGCGCGTGGCGATAGAATCAGCATGCCGTGCGCGGCTTCGCCGCCCAGCGCCTTCTGCCAGGAGAAAGTGACGACATCGAGCTTGGCGAATTCGAGCGGCTGGGCGAACGCAGCCGAGGTGGCATCACATATGGTCAGCCCGGCGCGATCGGCGGCAATCCAGTCGGCATTCGGCACCCGCACACCTGATGTCGTACCGTTCCAGGTGAAGACGATGTCGCTTGCCGAATCGGCCTTGGCGAGATCGGGCAATTCGCCGTAACCGGCTTTGAGCACGGTCACATCTTTAAGCTTGAGTTGCTTGACAACGTCGGTGACCCAGCCTTCGCCGAACGATTCCCAGGCCAGCATGGTCACCGGGCGTGGGCCAAGCAGCGACCACAGCGCCATCTCCAGCGCGCCGGTATCGGAAGCGGGCACGATACCGATGCGATAATCCGCCGGTACCGCAAGGATTTCTCGAGTCAGATCGATGGCGCGTTTGAGCTTGGCCTTGCCCGGCTTCGAGCGGTGCGAGCGTCCGGTCAGCGCGCTGCTAAGGTTTTGTGGGGTCCAGCCGGGGCGCTTGGCACAGGGGCCGGATGAAAAATGCGGCACTTTCGGCCGCACGACAGGCGTCGCGAGCATCATGGTCTATCCTTCCAGATAGGCGCCCCTCGTTGGGGAGGGGTGTCCCGCGGTGGGAAATAAGGAAATCGACGCGTTGCGTCAAGCCAGCCGTGTCGACCGGCGGGGGAAAATTAAATTTTTCAGAACTTGAAGCCGGCGCCGACGCGGGCGTTGAAAAGTGAAACCGAGATGCTGTTTATCGGAGCAAACTGGACAAACTCAAGTTCGCCGCGCAGAAAAATATTCGGCGTGAGCGCCCAATCAAGCCCGCCGCCGACCGATACGCCATAAAGCAGCGCGTTGTTTTGTCCGACGCCAGGCGTTAGCGGGAAACCCGCGCATGTAAAGGTGGGCGTGTAAGGCGCCGAGGTAGCGTTGGTGCAAGTTGCGTCCACATTTGTCGATACGTCGTAGTCGCCCATTCCGACGACAACGCCGACGAACCCGTACGGCAACACATTACCCAGGACATAGCCGGCACGGCCGCGCATCTCGCCGTAATCGGTAAGGTCAAAGCGCCCGGCGGATGGGCCGACCGTGACGCTGGTAACGCTGCCGGCTGGTGGGCTAAAGGCACGGGCGACGATCCCGGAGGCGGACGACGACACGCTCAACGATGTGTGCGTATAAATCGCTTCGACGCCGGTGATAACGTCCTGCCACTGAGCGTTGTAGCCAACGAAGCCGCCATAGCCGAACGCACTGGCGGCACCTTGTCCGAGCGTCACTAATTGCGATGGCACGTACTGTTGCTGCACCACCGTGTCCTGCAGGGCCAATGCCACGAGCGGCTGCGTCGCCTTGGAAAATTGGCCGAGCGCGCTGGTATAGCTGAAATCGCCGCCGGCATAAAATCCGCTCCAGCGTGTGAATGTCGCCGGGCCGACACTGGCCGAGCCCGGCGGCACTACCTCCATTGGCGGAATCGGCGGAGATGGAAAATCTTCCGCGAACGCCGGTGTAACCGCAGCGAACATGGCGAGCGCGCAGTAGATCAGGTGCAGCCGCCGCGCTGTGCCTTGTGGTTGCTCCGGAACGCTGAGCATGATTGCGTCAGCCGCGGCTTTGCAGCGGCGCCGGCCCCGGAGTCGGCGCCGGTACGTACTGCGGTTGCGGCACGAATTGCGGCGATGGCGTATAGAGCGGCTGCGGCGAGTATACCGGTTGTGGCGCATAGACTGTCTGCGGCGCCAGCATCGGCTGCGGCGCCAGCATCGGCTGCGGCGCGAGTATCGGCTGCGGCGCGAACACCGCTGGCGCCGAGTCGGCCTGCAGCATCCAGCGCAGGCCGATGCGGAAGTCCTGCGAGGTCATGTCCTTAAAGGTGTAGAAGGCCGCCGGACATGACGTCGTGTTTTGGCATTGCACGATCGCGCTTTGCGGCGAACCAAGGCTCAGATAGCGCCAGCTGAAGTCGATCTTGAGGTTGTTGTTGACGGCGTAACTCAGGCCGAGCGTGACATCCCAGGCAAGGTTGAAACTGGAATTGTCGCTGGCCGCAAATCCGAAGCCATTGGTGCCGTCGGAGTTGACGCCATTGTCCTGCATGCCGCTGATGGTGTTGTAGGCGCCGCCGACACCGAAGCCGACGAACGGAGTGAGGCACCACCAAGTGCCGAGATCGAGATAGATGTTGGCCAGAAAAACCGCGGCCGAGTAATTTGCCGTATTGATATCGAAACAGGTGCCGCCGCCGGCGCAGAAGTTGGTGTAGCTGCCGGTCGCCTTGACCCCCGCTTTGGTGCGATATTCACCGGTGAAATCGAACCGCAGCCAGCTGTTGAATTCGTAACCGACGCCCAGCCCGAAGATGGTGGTGTCTTGAATGTCCTTCTGCACGATCGTCCAGCTCGACGGCCAGACGAAGGCGAGATTGGTCTGTGTGAAGTCGAACTCGGAGAAGCTCTGTACACCCACGCCGATATCGCCGCGCAGATACCAGCCACCGAGTGGTTGTTGCACGATCAGTGGAATCGGCTGCATCGGAATTTGCGGTGCTTGCGGCATCGGCATGTCCGCCGCGCTTGCGGCGCTGCTGATGAGCGCTGCTGCTCCCGCAGCGAGTAAGGTCCTAACGCCGACCATTCGCTTCGTTCCTTTGTCGGCGCGGCCACGCACATTCGCGGCCGCGCGCTGAACGGAGCAAAAATGTCAGGAATTCCTTAAGCGGCTCTTAACCTTAATTCTTAACCGCGTTTGTTAGGTTTCAGCCGGCCGATGCGGCGCAAAAACGCGCGACCGCCGGCAAATCGACGCCGATACCCGCCATGCGATGCGCGTTAAACTTTCGCTAATCTTTGCGGCAGCGGCGCGCGTGCGGCAGGCGCTTAGTCCGATTCGCCGTCCTCGAGCTTGCCCATGTGGTGCTGGGCGTAAAGCTCGACGCCGAGCTTGGCCACCAGGTCAAGCTGGGTTTCCAGGAAGTCGATGTGATGTTCCTCGTCCCGCATCAACCGCTCGAACAGATCGCGCGAGACATAGTCCTTGACCGAATGGCAATGGGTCGCGGCTTCCTCGTATAGCGCGCGTGCCGACAATTCGGCGCGCAGATCGCAGTCGAGCACTTCCTTCACGGTCTGGCCGATATGCAGCGGATCGAGCACTTGCATATTGGGGAAGCCGTCGAGAAAGATGATCCGATCGACCAGCTTGTCGGCATGTTGCATCTCCTCGATCGATTCCTTGCGCCATTGCTTGGCCAGATCCAGGTATCCCCAGTTATGCAACAGGCGGAAATGCAGCCAATATTGATTGATGGCGGTCAGTTCGTGTCGGAGCGACTTGTTGAGGTAATCGAGGACTCCGGGATCGCCTCGCATGATCATGCTCCTGTGGTGAATGTCGGCTTGGCGCGCAACCGCCTGCCCACCATTATAACTTCTGCGGCGGAGGCGCAAAGGCTTGACGAGACCCGCAGCGCGTCCAGATCGACCTTAGACGATGAAAAGCTTAGAGACTGCCGTTGTTCTGGCAGCAAGAGGCGGCGCCGAGCGCTTCGTCCATGATGCGCCGGATGGTGCGTGCGCAACGTCCGCATTGCGCGCTGCAGCCAAGGCAGCCATAAACTTCGCCGGCGGTGCGCGGGGCCGCCCGGTCACCCGAGAGCGTCGAGCGCACGTCGTGGTCGGTCAGCACATTGCAGGAGCAAACGATCATGACAGGGAGCCCGGAACCAGCAATCGGTTGCAGTTATATTGGTCGCAGTCGCAACTATCCATCGGGCCGAAAGCGATTTCAACTGAAAAGTGTTGTTTGAAATTATTCTAATTTAGCGCCTCGCCACGCGGGTTTTTCGCGCCCCCGTCAGTCTAACGGTCGGCCGATTTCGAAACCGCTTTTTGCGCCAGGATTTAGCGGCGATGGTTACGGATGGATAAAAATCTGGTGGTCGGCGGCGCCGTTTAGGCCACCGCCGTTTCCCCGGAATCTTGGCGCCGGCGGCGTCGCGAATGCGCGTGCGGCCGCGCCCTACACAGCCGGGCGGGTATGGCGCAAAGGTCATCAAGCAAGCCGGCGAAGCGCTCGCCGCGCGCCAGCGCCCGGTCGAGCGCCGCCATAGTTCGGGCCTGGTCGCGTTCTTCGTCGCGGGTCCACGTGTCGAGCACCCCGGCGAACAGGATTGCCAGCCCCTGCGCGCGCAGCGCGCCGAGCGGGCCGGCGGCGCCGATGCCGGCTGCATTCAACATCCAGCGCTGCGAGCGCACGGTGAGTGCGTTGAGCGCCAACGCGAGCGGCGGATCGCGCCGCACTGAGCGCAGCAGTGAACGGACTGCAGCGCGATGGGGCACCAAAATATCGAGCCGGCGCATCAGCACGTCGGCCAGCCGGTCGCGCGCCGGCTCATCAGCCATATCGCTTACATCCTCTGCCAGTACGGCACGATCGGTCGCTTTGATATGGGCGGCGACGATTGCGAGTTTGGAGGGAAATTCGCCGCGCAAGGAGGCGAGCGAAACGCCGGCTGCTTTGGCGATGGCGGGAAAACCGATCGCCTCGAACGGCTTTTCGGCAAGCAGCGATAAAAAAGCAGTAATGATCTTTTCGCGTTCGGTGGTGGCAGCGGCTGGGCCGCGGGTGGTACGGGTCGAATTTTTTCCAGCGGCTTTGCGAGTCGGTCTGCGCGTCGGTCTACGAGCCATGGCTGAACTCCAACGAAACGCTTGACTAATATGGGAATGTAGGCCAGTTGCGCCACCACGCAAGCGGCTGCGCGGTCACTCCGCAAGCTTGCGGGAGCGGGCGGTTGCCGCAGCCACTGCCTTCGTCAGCAATTGCACCAGTCCATCGGTGCCCATCAAGACTTCAAGTGCTGCCGCCGTGGTGCCGCCCGGCGACGTGACAGCCTCGCGTAAAGCTGCCGCGTCGAGCTGCGAGTCGTGCAATAGCGCGCCGGCGCCGGCGACGGTTTCGCGGGCGAGTTCGACGGCGAGCGCGCGCGGTAATCCCGACGCGGCGCCGGCTTCCGCCAACGCTTCGGCCAGCAGGAAAACATAGGCCGGTCCCGATCCCGACACCGCCGTTACCGCGTCGAGCAAACCTTCATCGTCGACCCACGCAACCTTTCCGGTCGCCGACAAAAGCCGATCGGTAAGCGCACGCTGCGCGTTATCGGGGCGCCAGGGCACGGCGACGGTGATGCCGCGCCCGATCGAGGCCGGCAGATTCGGCATCGCGCGCACAATCGCGCTCGCGCCGGGAAGCGCGTTGGCAAGTGACCGTAGCGTTCGACCCGCCATGATCGACACCACCACGGTGGATTTGCCGATCATCGGCGCGACAACAGGTAATACTTGCGGCGCAATCTGAGGCTTAACCGCGATGACAATGGCGGCGACGTCGGTAAGCGCGCGCGCGTCGGGATTAAGTCGCACGCCACGGTTGACGAGCGCGGCGATTTGCGGCAACGGCGTCGGCTCGATCACGGCGATTTGTGCCGGAGCTAGACCGAGCCGCTGCCAGCCTTCGAGCAAAGCACCGCCCATCTTGCCGGCGCCCACGAGAACAAGGGGGCCGGGCAACTCGGACAAATCTTCGATTGATGGGCTCATCGCCGTGGGAGGCCCCTGCAACGACGGCCGCTATGCTTCGCCCGACGTCTCGAACAGCGCCGAGTCCATGGCTTCGCGCGCGCTTTTGCCCGCCCACACGACAAACTGGAAAGCCGGAAAATAACGTTCGCAGGCATCGAGCGCGCTGCCGAGCACGGCCTCGCATTGACGGTCGGACGGCGCGGCGCCGCCAGTCAATAATAGCGCATGACGGAACATCACCACGCCGTTTTGGGTCCAGACGTCGAAATGTCCGATCCATAATTGTTCGTTGATCAGCGCGATCAGCTGTTGCACCTCGGCAAGCCGGGGATCGGGCACGCGCATGTCGAAGGCGCAGGCCAGATGCAGCGCCTCGATCTCGCTCATCCAGGTGAAGGAGACCTGGTAGTTGGTCCACCGTCCGGTGACGACAATAGCGATCTCGTCTTCGCCGGCGCGCTCGAACGGCCAGTTGTTGCCCGCCACCATGTGCTCGACGACTTCGAGCGGATTATTGCGGGAATCGTGTGCGATCTCGAAAAGGGACATGCCGTCTCCACAGCGCGGGTTGGAGTGGAAATGCGCACGCCACTGGACATCGCTAGAACCCGGGCTGCGATTTGCCGCAGGAACAACCGGTTCCCACTTATTGACTCATTCGCGAATCAGCCCGCAGCCCCGACTATAGACGGCCCGATTCCGCCGCCAAAGCCCTCGATGGAGTCCTATTCGAACCTGTCGGCACTGATGGAGTGATTTGCCGCCATCGCACAATGCGGAGGCGACTCGTCGTCCACAGGCCGAGCCTGCGACAAGTTGACTCGGGGGCGGGGGAGGTTGGCGCCTTTCGGTGCCTTAATCGAAGAACAGGCTCGATACCGATTCCTCGGAAGCGGTGCGGGCGATGGCCTCGCCGATCAGCGGCGCGATCGACAGCACCCGGATATTGGCGCACTTCTTCACCGCTTCGGTCGGCTGAATCGAATCGGTGATCACCAGTTCCTTCAGATTCGATTTATTGACGCGGGCGACGGCGCCGCCGGACAGCACGCCGTGACTGATGTAGCCGTACACTGCGTTGGCGCCCTTCTCCAGCAGCGCGTCGGCGGCGTTAAGAAGCGTGCCGCCGGAATCGACAATATCGTCGACGAGGATGCAGACGTGGCCGTCAACCTCACCGATCACGTTGGCCACTTCGGACTCGCCCGGCCGCTCACGGCGCTTGTCGACGATGGCGAGCGGCGCATTGATGCGCTTGGCGAGACCGCGGGCTCGGACCACGCCGCCAACGTCCGGCGACACCACAACGAGCTTGCC
>JASHSY010000373.1 GCA_030040825.1 Xanthobacteraceae bacterium | reverse complement strand
GAACGAAACGCCGGCAAAAGCCCGCGATTACAGCGAAACGCTGTTTTTGCCCAAGACCGACTTTCCCATGCGCGCCGGTCTGCCGCAGAAAGAGCCGGAAATTCTCGCCCGCTGGAAGAGCCTTGGCCTTTATGGGCGATTGCGCACGGCGGCCAAGGGACGCCCACGTTTCGTCCTGCACGACGGGCCGCCTTATGCCAACGGCAACATCCACATCGGTCACGCGCTCAATAAGATCCTAAAGGACGTCGTGACGCGCAGCCAGCAGATGCTCGGCTACGATTCCAATTATGTGCCGGGCTGGGACTGCCACGGCTTGCCGATCGAATGGAAGATCGAAGAGGACAATTATCGGGCAAGGGGCAAGACCAAGCCGGATTTTTCCAATCCAGCCGCGTTGGTCGCATTCCGGCAGGAATGCCGCGCATTCGCGCAACGCTGGATTGGCGTGCAAAGCGAGGAATTCCAGCGTCTCGGCGTGATCGGTGACTGGGCGCACCCCTACACCACCATGGATTTTTTTGCGGAAGCGCAGATTGCACGGGAACTGATGAAATTTGCCGCCAACGGCACGCTCTATCGCGGTTCGAAGCCGGTAATGTGGTCGGTCGTCGAAAAGACCGCGCTTGCCGAAGCCGAAGTCGAATACGAGGATTACGTCAGCGACACGGTATGGGTGAAGTTTCCTGTTTTGGAGACATACGAAAAGAATTCGCAAACGCGTCAGCACAATTTAACTGACGCAAGCGTCGTAATCTGGACGACGACCCCGTGGACCATCCCCGGCAATCGTGCGATCAGCTTTTCGCCCAAGATCGAATACGGTCTTTACGTTGTGGAGGATGCCCCTAGCGGCAATTGGGCAAAGACAGGCGAACGTCTCATACTCGCTAACCGCCTGGCGTTGGACGTGCTTAGGCAGGCCCGCGTTACGGCATTCAAGAAGCTTCGCGATGTTTCGTTGCTTGAACTCGAAACGATGACTTCTGCGCACCCGTTGAGGGGTTTGGCGGGCGACTATAATTTTCCGGTTCCCTTGTTGCCGGGGGAGCACGTTACCGAGGACACTGGTACTGGTTTCGTGCATACCGCGCCTGGACACGGGCGCGAGGATTTCGACGTTTGGACGGCGAGGGCGCGCGAACTCAACGAACGCGGCATCAACACGATAATCCCCTACACCGTCGATGCCGACGGCCGCTTCACCGATCAGGCACCGGGCTTCGCCGGCAAGCGCGTGCTCACCGACAAGGGCGAAAAGGGCGACGCCAACGAGGCGGTGATCAAGGCACTGACCGAAGCCAACATGTTAATCGCGCGCGGGCGGCTCAAGCATCAATATCCGCATTCGTGGCGCTCGAAGAAACCGGTGATTTTCCGCAATACGCCGCAATGGTTCATCGCCATGGACCGACCGATTGCGCCTCTTCAGCGCAAAGGGGAGGGCAAGACGCTACGCGAACTCGCCGGGCAGGCAATCAGGGCCACGCGCTGGGTGCCGGAACAGGGCGAGAAGCGCATCACCGGAATGATCGAAAGCCGGCCCGATTGGGTGATCTCACGCCAGCGCGCCTGGGGCGTGCCAATCGCGGTTTTTGTCAGCGAGATGCCGGATGGCGCCGTCGACATCCTCAGCGATCCCGACGTGAATGCCCGCATCATTGAAACGTTTGAAGCCGAGGGCGCCGACGCTTGGTACCAGCCGGGCGCACGCGAACGCTTTCTCGGCAAGCGCGCCAACGAAAGTTGGCAAAAGATCGACGACATTCTCGACGTCTGGTTCGATTCCGGCTCGACGCACGCATTTGTGTTGGAAGACGACCAGCACTTTCCCGCACTGTCCAATGTGCGGCGTAAGGCGGACGGTGGCGACGAAGCGGTAATGTATCTTGAGGGGTCCGACCAGCATCGCGGCTGGTTTCAATCGTCACTGCTGGAATCCTGCGGCACGCGGGGGAGGGCGCCGTTCGACATCGTGCTCACGCACGGCTTCGTACTCGACGAGCGCGGCTACAAAATGTCGAAGTCGCTCGGCAACGTCACCGCGCCGCAGGACATCATCAAACAATCCGGCGCCGATATCCTGCGCATGTGGGTATGCGCCGCCGATTATGCCGACGATCTGCGGATCGGGCCGGAAATCCTCAAAACCACCGTCGAAACCTATCGCAAGCTTCGCAACACGCTTCGCTGGATGCTGGGTAATCTAGCCCATTGGCGGGGCGAAGCGCCGGTCGCGCTCGATAAGATGCCCGAGCTCGAGCGGCTGATGCTGCATCGGCTCTTCGAACTCGATACAGTTGTCCGTTCGGCTTACGCGGATTTCGACTACAAGCGTATCTTCGCTGCGCTCAATGTTTTCCTGACAGTCGATCTCTCTGCGTTTTATTTCGACATCCGCAAGGACGTGCTGTATTGCGATCCTTTTTCATCGATCAAGCGTCGCGCCTGTCTGACCGTGCTCGATCAGCTATTTCGCTGCACCGTGGTGTGGCTAGCGCCGATGCTGTGCTTCACGGCCGAGGAAGCCTGGCTGGCACGCGATCCGGCCGCCACCTCGGTGCACCTCGAATCGTTCCCGGCCGTGCCGGACGCATGGCGTAACCAGACGCTGGCGGAGAAATGGCGCGATCTGCGTAATCTCCGCCGCGTGGTGACTGGCGCGCTTGAACTTGAGCGGGCCGCTAAACGGATCGGCTCGTCGCTCGAGGCCGCACCGATTATCCATGTCGCCGACCCGGACTTGTTCGGCATCGCGACGGAAGTCGATCTTGCGGAACTGTGCATCACGTCGGGCGCGACGCTGGTTGAAGGTGAGGGGCCGGCGCAGGCCTTTCGTCTCGACGATGTGCCGATGGTTTCGGTTGAGCCGCGCCAGGCCGAAGGTCGTAAATGCGCCCGCTCCTGGAAAATCTCGCCAGCAGTCGGCAGCGATCCCCAATACCCCGACGTGACGCCACGCGACGCGCAAGCGCTGCGCGAATGGGACGCCATGCGCAAGGCGGCGGAGTAGACGGTATGGCCGACGCTGCGCGACGGCAGGGGCAGTCCCCTTACGCATGGGGGCCGTTGACCGCGCTCGGCGTAGGTGTGGCGGTTGTTACCGGCATTGCCGACCAGGCTTCGAAGTTTTGGCTCTTGGAGGCGTTCGATCTGCCTGAGCGGGGTCGGGTGGCGATGACGCCATTTCTCGATCTGGCGTTAACCTGGAATGCCGGGATCAGTTACGGGCTATTTCAGCAGCGCAGCGCTCTTGGGATGTGGACCTTGCTCGCCCTCAAGGCCGTTGCGGTGGTGTTCCTCTGGATTTGGCTGGCCCGTTCATCCTCCCGGCTAACGGCGGCGGCGCTCGGCCTCATCATCGGCGGCGCCGTCGGCAACGCGGTCGACCGCCTTCATTGGCCGGGCGTATTGGATTTTGTGCTGTTTCACGTCGATACGGCGAATTTCAGCTTCCACTGGTACGTCTTTAACCTTGCCGACGCCGCCATTGTGGCGGGGGTAGCCGGATTGCTGTACGATTCGTTGCGATCCGGGATGCCGCAAAAGCGCCCCGATCCCGGATAAAACACACTATGGGACTTAGCGGGGCTTAGCGTTTGGCGCCTTGGGTGAGGGTATGCCGAAGCATTTTGGACTCGGCCATGGGGCCGATTGCGCACGCGAGCATAGCATGCCGTTTCGCATGCTGGCGGCGGCCACTTTGCTTGCCGTCATTGTCGGCGTCGGCGCGCCCGCACGCGCAGGCGATGACGACAGCGAAGCTCAAGCCTCGACCTGGTCGAAGTTCATGAGAAATCTCGGCCTCAAAAAATCACCGGATGCCAGTGGAGCGGACGCAGGAATCAATTACACCGAGCGGCCGCCGCTCGTTGTGCCTCCCAATCGGGACTTGCCTCCACCGGTCGCGGACACAGGCGTGCCGGCGGATTGGCCGAAGAATTCCCCCAATCAGGCCAAGCGAACCAAAGCCAAGGCGGAGATCATCCCGGATACTGCAGTGCGGACACCCAATCCGCCCTACCAGAAAAAGCCCTGGTACAATCCGGCCGGCTGGTTCGACAAAACAGAGTATGCGAATTTTGCCGGTGAACCGGTGCGTCAAGATTTGACCGAGCCACCGGCCGGCTACCGCGTTCCGTCGCCCGATCAGCCCTATGGATTGTCCCCTGATAACAAGACGACGAAGCCGTCGGCGAAGGATTTCAGCTACGGCCAAATCGGTGGGAGCCAGTCGGGCAAATAGCCAGGAACGGCCCCGCGCATTTGGGCCGTCCTTCGGTTTCAGCATAACATCGCCGCGTACCGCCTTCCGGCTGGAGGTCGTTTTGCGGCGAGCGGTGGGCCCGCCGGATTACGCTTGGAGCTTGCGATCATGCTGAAAATCCTGCCGCTGCTCGCACTGCTCACCGCCGTCGGTGCAGCCGGAAGTGCCGCCGCCGATCCTGAAGTTACCCATTTCACCCTGACGAACGGACTTGAAGTGGTGGTTATTCCCGACCATCGCGCTCCGGTCGTGACTCACATGATCTGGTACAAAGTCGGCGCTGCCGACGAGACGCCGGGAAAATCCGGTTTGGCGCACTTTCTCGAACATTTGATGTTCAAAGGCACGGCGCGCAATCCCGACGACCGCTTCTCGCTTGCGGTGGCCGCAATCGGCGGCCAGGAGAACGCTTTCACCACCAGCGACTACACCGGTTTCTTCCAGCGCGTACCGCGCGACCATCTCAAAGAGATGATGGCCTTCGAGGCCGATCGCATCACCGGGCTCGTGCTCACCGACGCGGTGGTGCGTCCCGAGCTCAACGTCGTGCTGGAAGAGCAGAATATGCGGGTCGCCAACAACCCAAACAGCCGATTGGCCGAACAGATGGATGCCGCGCTTTATCTTAATCATCCATACGGCCGGCCGGTGATCGGCTGGCGGCCCGAAATCGAAAAACTCAATCGGGATGATGCACTGGCATTTTACCGCCGCTTTTACACACCGAATAACGCCATCGTGGTTGTTGCCGGCGATGTGACGCCGGAGGAAGTCAAAGCGGATGCCGAGGACACTTATGGCAAAGTGGCCCCACGTGCCGATATCGCGCCACGGCGGCGGCCGCGCGAACCGCAACAGGAGGCGCCACGCACCGTGACGCTGGCGGATGCCAGAGTGGAGCAGCCGAGCGTGAGCCGTTACTATCTGACGCCGTCCCGCACGACCGCCAAGCCCGGTGAAAGTCAAGCTCTTGAAGTGCTCGCCCACATCCTCGGCTCCGGAGCGAATAGTCGTCTGTATCGGGCGCTGGTCGTCGAGCAAAAGGTCGCGCTCAATGCCGGCGCCTATTATTCCGACACGGCTCTCGACTACGGCAAATTTGGTCTTTACGCCTCGCCGCAGCCAGGTAAGACGCTGCATGACGTGGAGGAAGCGGTCGATGCGGTGCTGACCGACCTCCGCGAAAATACCGTAACCCCCGATGAACTCACCCTCGCCAAGAACCGTCTGATTGCCGATGCGATCTACGCGCAGGACAATCAGGCGACGCTGGCGCGTTGGTACGGTGCTGCATTGGCAACCGGAGAAACAGTTGAGATGGTGCAGCACTGGCCCGATGAGATCCGTGCGGTGACCGCAGACGCCGTGCGCGACGCTGCCCGGCAATGGCTCGACCGCCGCTCCTCGGTGACCGGCTATCTGGTGAATAGCTTTAGGGCGGCGGAGAAGCACTCATGAGCGCGGCGTCGATGTTTTCCGCTTGGCTCGTCCGCCGCCTCGCTGTCGCCTGTCTTGCCATCGCGCTTGTTACCGCTCCGGCAATGGCGACGACGATTGAGCGTGTCGTAAGCCCGGGCGGTATTGTCGCCTGGCTGGTGCACGAACCGGCCGTGCCTCTGATCGCCATTGATTTCTCCTTCGCTGGGGGTTCCGCTCAAGATCCGGCGGGCAAAGCTGGAACAGCGAGCCTGGTAGCCGCCCTTCTCGACGAGGGCGTTGGCGATTTCGATTCAAAGGCTTTTCACGCGCGGCTTGAGCGCAAGGCGATTGAATTGGGTTTTCAGGCGGACCGCGACGCATTGCGCGGCACCTTGCGCACGCTGGCGGAAAATCGCGAGGAAGCATTTGAGGATTTGCGGCTGGCGCTCACCGCGCCCCGCTTCGATCCAGCCGACGTCGAGATCATCCGTGCGCAGATCATTTCAAATTTACGCCGTGCCACAACTAGTCCAAGTGAAATAGCCAGTATCCGCTGGTGGCAAACGGCGTTCGCCAATCATCCCTACGGCCATCCTGTGAACGGCACGCTTGAATCGGTGCCGACTGTCAGCATCGACGATCTCAAGGCGTACGCCCATCGTGTTCTGGCGCGCGACGATCTCAAAGTTGCCGTGGTTGGCGACATCGACGCCGAAGCGGTGAAGGCGATGCTCGATCGCGTTTTCGGCGGATTGCCGGCTCGCGCGGACCTTGCGGTCGTCGCCGATGTTCTGCCGCAGGGGATTGGCCGACGCATTGTAACCAGGCTCGACGTGCCGCAGACGGTGATCATGTTCGGCGGGCTCGGTATTTCGCGCCAGGATCCGGACTTCATGGCCGCCTACATCGTCAATCATATTCTTGGCGGTGGTTCATTTTCGTCGCGTCTTTATCAGGAGGTGCGCGAAAAACGCGGCTTGGCGTATTCGGTGCACGACTCTCTTGTATGGCTTAAGCACGCCCCGCTATTCATCGGCGGCACTGCGACGCGCGCGGAACGCGCGACCGAGACGCTCGATATCGTGCAAAAAGAAATTGCCCGCCTGGCCGACAATGGTCCGACGGCAGACGAGCTTGCCAAGGCGAAATCCTTCTTGAACGGTTCGTTTCCGCTCAACCTCGACACCTCCGGCAAGATCGCCGCCTTGCTCGTGCAGCTACAGGTCGACAATCTCGGCATCGATTACTTCACCCGGCGTTCGAAAATGATCGATGCGGTAACGCTAGCCGATGCCCGCCGCGTCGCTAAAAGGCTGCTCGGCGGGGGCCTTCTGGTCACCGTGGTTGGACGACCAGACGGTCTGCTTTCGAGCAGCGCCGAATAGAACGCGAGTTCTCGGCATTTCGTCGGTTTCCAATCCGCGCTACGCTGAGGCATGATCCGGATCAACGCATCTATCGGCATCGACGAGCGCGAAATTGAAGAAAGCTTCGTCCGCGCTTCGGGTCCGGGCGGTCAGAACGTCAATAAGCTGTCGACCGCGGTCCAGCTGCGCTTCGACGTGCGAAATTCACCGTCTTTGCCGCCGGAGGTGCGCGAGCGACTGGAGCATCTTGCCGGCCGCCGGCTCACGCGTGATGGCGTCCTGATTATTATTGCGCAGCGCCACAGAACCCAGGCACGCAACCGTCAGGACGCACTTGACCGCTTGATTGATCTGGCCCGCAAGGCTGCGGTCGCGCCGCAGCCGAGAAGAGCCACCAAACCGACCCGGGCGTCGCGCGAGCGCCGGGTCGAAACGAAAAAACGGCGGTCCGGCGTCAAACGGCTGCGCCGCGTCAAACCAGTATTCGATTGAAAGGCCAGTTGGCTGTGCAGCTGACGGTGCCCGTATCTTCGACGCGCATTACGGTTGGATGAAACAACCGACTTTATTGCGAGAATTCCGAGGATTAACAGGTGGTCTGACGGCCGGCGCTATTCGCCTTTGGCTGCACGCCCGTTACTCTCGCAGCTTGTCTCACGCGAGTCGTCATGCCAGTTCGCCAGCTTTCCGAGGCTATCGTCAATCGCATTGCCGCCGGCGAAGTTGTCGAGCGTCCGGCAAGTGCGGTCAAGGAGCTAGTCGAGAACGCGCTCGACGCCGGCGCGAGCCGCATCGAAGTTCTTACCGACGGCGGTGGGCGCCGGCTCATTCGGGTCACCGACGACGGCGAAGGCATGACCCGCGCCGATCTCGCGCTTGCCGTCGAGCGGCACGCCACCTCAAAACTTGCCGGTGACGACTTGGTCGCCATCTCCACCCTCGGCTTTCGTGGCGAGGCATTGCCATCGATCGGCGCGGTGGCGCGACTTTCGATCGCCACGCGGTACAAGACCGAGCCGCACGCCTGGTCGATCGAAGTCGACGCCGGCCCGAAGTCCGCGCCAAAGCCCGCGGCGCTCGGGGAAGGCACGCGCGTCGAGGTGCGCGATCTGTTTTACGCAACACCGGCCCGGCTCAAATTTCTAAAGCTTGATCGCACCGAGGCTGAAGCTGTTCGCGAGGTCGTGCGCCGGCTGGCCATGAGCCGGCCGGATGTGGCCTTTACGCTCGCTGGCGAGGAGCGGGCGCCGGTCACGTTCGCGGCTACGTTGCCGGGCGCGACCGGACGCCTCACGCGGCTGGGCGACGTGCTCGGCGCCGATTTCCGCGCCAACGCCGTCGCGATCGAGGCAGCGCGCGACGACGTTGTTGTGAGCGGGTTTGCCGCGCTTCCGACGCTGACGCGGGCGAATGCGCTCGGGCAATACCTGTTCGTCAACGGCCGGCCTGTCCGCGACAAACTTCTGCTTGGCGCGGTGCGGGCGGCCTATGCCGACTATTTGCCGCGCGATCGGCACCCGCTGGTCGCGCTCTTCGTCGACCTTCCCGCGCGCGAGGTTGACGTGAACGTTCACCCGGCCAAGGCCGAAGTGCGCTTTCGCAATCCGTCGCTGGTGCGCGCCCTCATCGTTCAAGCGCTAAAGCAGGGGTTGGCCCGCGAAGGCACCCGCGCGGCAACGACCGGCGGCAGCGCGACCATTGCGGCGTTTCGCTTGCGCGCGGGTGGGGCCCGCCCGCTTTGGAGCGTGCCCCGGGGAGCTGGTTTCGCCGAGGCCGCACAGGCTGCGTTCGACGTGGGGACGCCGGCGGCCGCCTTGCGTTCTGATAACCGGGAGAATGTCGAGATTGTCGCTCCCACTGCGGCGGCGGTGGACTATCCGCTGGGTGCAGCACGTGCGCAGGTGCACGACACTTACGTTGTGGCGCAAACGCGGGATGGATTGGTGATCGTCGATCAGCATGCCGCGCACGAACGCATTGTCTACGAAAAACTCAAGGCGGCGATCGCCCAGAGCGGCATTGCCC
>JASHSY010000372.1 GCA_030040825.1 Xanthobacteraceae bacterium | reverse complement strand
CGTAAGAAAGAGAGCGGCAAAGACATCATCGTTGCCGACATGACGGTGGCCTATAAGCTCGTGCGGCAGACCTTCACCAGCCGCGTCACGCTCGACCGGCCCAATCTGCAAGTCCTTGTGCAATATCTCGAGGGGCCGTTTCGTCAGCTCAACAACACCTGGAAATTCCGCCCGATCGAAGCGCACGCCTGCGACGTCGAATTCTTCATCGCTTACGAATTTCAAAGCCGCGCATTGGGACTGCTGATGGGGGCGATGTTCGACACCGCCTTTCGCCGCTTCGCCGGCGCATTCGAGCGTCGCGCCGATGAGATTTACGGCACGCGTGCGGCGTAGCGGACTCCCGGTGAACGGGATAAGCCGCTATGGTCGGCCATTCAACTTGTTCCAGTAGGGGGAGGACGACAAATGTGCTTCAGCACTGCGCCGGCCGTCCCGCGCTGCGCCAAGCGGCTGAAAGCGATCTTCCGCTTGTCATAGCCGCTCGCTAAGCTTCCTACCGGTCTCACATTACTGGGAGGTCATGATGATCAAACACGTTGCACCCATACTCGCGGCCGCCGCCGCTACCTTCGTTGCGCCGTCGATCGGCATCGCCCAGAGCGCGCCGCCGGCTTATGCAAGCGATCCGGGCGTTTACAGGGTGATTTTGGATAACGAAAAATTCCGAGTGACCCGGGCGGTCTGGAAGCCTGGCGAGTTGGACAAGCTCCACGCCCATCCGATTCCGTCGGTGGTCTATCCGCTGACCGACTGCACGATCAAACTGACGTCGGCCGACGGGACGGTTCGTATTGTCAAAACCAGGGCCGGGCATCCAATGGAGGCTCCGGTTACCTTCGCTCATACCGCGCAAAACATCAGTCGACACACCTGTGCGGCGGTTTTTTTCGAGCGCAAGTGAAGCGATACGGCTAATGCCGGTTCTTCCCGGCCAACAATTGCAACAGCCGCAGCGCTTCGGCGACGGAGCGTTCGCGCACTTGGCGCCGCCCGATGTCGCCGTAGCGGCGCATCCGCGCGAGGCGGCGGCCGGCGCGGTCGGCTGCGGCGAAGTGGACGAGGCCGACCGGCTTTTCCTCTGAGCCGCCGCCGGGGCCGGCAATGCCGGTAATCGCCACGGCCAGATCCGCCTGCGAATTCTTCAGCGCCCCCTTTGCCATCGCGGCGGCAGTCTGGGCGCTGACCGCACCGTAACGCTTAAGCGTTGCCGTCGGCACGCCGAGCATTTGTCGCTTCGCTTCATTCGAATAGGTGATGAAGCCGCGGTCGACCACGTCGGACGAGCCGGCGATGTCGGTAAGTGCGGCGGCCACCAGCCCGCCGGTGCATGATTCAGCCGTCGCGATTTGCAGTCGGTGCGCGCGCGAGAGTTCGAGCACGCGCGTTGCCGCCGCGCGCAATCCCTTGCCGGTCACGCGGCGCTCCACGGTAGCCGTATTGTCGCGGTCGCCATCGCTACCAGGCCTTCACCGCGGCCGGTGAAGCCCATCTTTTCGCTGGTGGTCGCCTTGATTGCGACCCGGCCAACGGGAACGTTGGCGATGTCGGCGATGCGTGCACGGATGGCATCGCGGTGCGGCGAAACCCGTGGAGCCTCACATACGATCGTCACGTCGAGATGAGCGATCAGGCCGCCGCGCGCGCGCACCCGCTCGCAGGCAAAGGCGAGGAATTTATCTGACGGTGCTCCCCGCCATTGCGGATCGCTCGGCGGAAAATGTTGGCCGATGTCGCCTTCGGCGAGCGCGCCGAGGATCGCATCCACCAGCGCATGCAGCGCAACGTCGGCGTCGGAATGGCCGGTCACCCCGCGCGTATGTGCGATCCTCACGCCGCCGAGCATGACGTGGTCGCCGTCGCCAAACGCATGCACATCGAAGCCGCTGCCGGTGCGCACGTCGGCCAGCTCCGTCATGCGCAACGTCTCGGCGCGAACGAAGTCGTCATTGGTCGTGAGCTTTACATTGCCGGGCTCGCCGGCGAACACGCGCACACGGTGGCCTGCCCATTCGGCGAGCGCGGCGTCGTCGGTGAAGTCGTCGCGACCGGCAGCCGCGGCGCGGCGATGCGACTCGACGATGAGATCGTAGGCGAAAGCCTGCGGCGTCTGCACTGTGCGCAGACGGTTGCGGTCGAGCGTTTCGGTGATGAGGTCGTGCTCGTCGACCTTCTTCACCGTGTCGGCGATGGCGATGGCCGGTACCGCGGCGCGGTGCTGGCGCGCGGCATCGATTGCGCGGGTGATCAACGCGGCACTAAGAAATGGCCGCGCCGCATCGTGAATGAGAACAAGATCAGGCGTGGCGGCACGCAAGGCTTCAAGACCGGCACGAACCGAATCCTGCCGGGTCGCGCCGCCCCAGGCCGGCGCCAGCAAATTCTTGAGGCCGGCGGTCGCAGCCTGAAAAGCCTCGGTATCGTCGCGATGAATGACCGCCTGCACGGCAGCGATTTGCGGGTGACCGAGAAAGGCGTTCAGCGTCGGCCGGATCACCGGCTCCCCGGCGATTTCGCGGTATTGCTTCGGTACCTCACCGCCGGCGCGATGGCCCCGACCGGCTGCGACAATCACAGCCGCCACCCTGTCCGTCATCCAGTGTCACTCCACGTGCGGTTTCCGGAACCCGCTTTAGCGCATGTGCCGGAAATGTGCGAACCGGCCAACCGATCCCGACGAAAACGGTGAGAAAAGCTCTTGGAGGCATTTTCGCCGCAAAAATCAGCAAAAGTTCTGTTGCAGCGCCGCACTTGTGGATTTCAGGCGTTTATGGCTAAACTATATGCAATGTCATTTGCCGCCTAATTTATGTGCAAAACATACTTGTTTATGCCCTCTATGTCCATTCGCGCCCTAGGTGGGGGCGAAACGGTTCGTTATGACAGCCGCTGAGCCCATTATCGCCGGTACAGCCGCCGCCGATGCGGTCCTTAACGCATTGCCGCACCCCGTCATCGTCATCACCTCAGACGGCAAGGTGGCCGAAGCCAACGTCGCAGCTGAATCGTTTTTTGAAGTGTCGCTGCCGCTGTTGCGGCGGCACCTGCTGCGCGATCTGGTGCCATTCGGCAGTCCGTTGCTCGCCTTGGTGGAGCAAGTTCGCGCGACCGGCGCCGCAGTCAACGAATACAAGGTCGATCTCGGCACCCCGCGCAATCCCGGCGACCGCGCCGTTGATCTGCACGTCGCGCCGTTGCCGGAGCAGCCGGATTGCGTGGTGGTGATGCTGCAAGAGCGCTCCATCGCCGACAAGATGGATCGCCAGTTCACCCACCGCGGCGCGACGCGCTCGGTGATCGCGCTGGCGGCCATGCTGGCGCACGAAATCAAAAATCCGTTGTCCGGAATACGTGGCGCCGCGCAACTGCTTGAACAATCGGTTGAGGATGACGACCGCACGCTCACTCGACTGATTTGCGACGAAACGGACCGCATCGTGAAACTGGTCGATCGGATGGAGGTGTTTGCCGACGAGCGGCCGTTCGAGCGCGAGCCCATCAACATCCATGTAGTTCTCGATCACGTGAAACGGCTCGCCCAGACTGGGGTCGCCCGCCACGCCAAATTCATCGAAGACTACGATCCGTCGCTGCCGCCGGTGTTGGCCAATCGCGATCAGCTCGTGCAGGTGTTCCTCAATCTAGTGAAGAACGCAGCCGAGGCTATTGGCGATAATCCCGGCGGCGAGATTTCGCTGTCGACGGCGTTTCGCCCTGGCGTGCGGTTGTCGGTTCCCGGCGCCAAGACCCGTATTTCGCTGCCGCTGGAATTCTGCGTCAAAGACAACGGCCCGGGCGTACCCGAAGAACTAATGCCGCATCTGTTCGACCCGTTCGTCACGACCAAGCCGACCGGGTCGGGGCTGGGGCTGGCGCTGGTCGCAAAGATTGTCGGCGATCACGGCGGCATCATCGAGTGCGAGTCACAGCCGCGACGCACGACCTTTCGCGTGCTGATGCCGGTGTATGTCCGCGACGGCGCGGATTCCGAGGCCGCCGTCATCTCACGAGGGGACCATTGATGCCCGCGGGAAACATTCTCGTCGCCGACGACGATTCCGCCATTCGGACCGTACTCAACCAGGCGCTGTCGCGGGCCGGTTACGAAGTGCGCTCGACCGGAAATGCGGCCACGTTATGGCGCTGGGTCAGCCAGGGCGATGGCGACCTGATTATCACCGACGTCGTGTTGCCGGACGAAAATGCCTTCGACCTCCTGGTCCGCATCAAAAAAACGCGGCCGGATCTGCCGGTGCTGATCATGAGCGCGCAAAACACGTTCATGACGGCGATCCGCGCCTCCGAACGCGGCGCTTACGAGTACCTGCCCAAGCCGTTCGACCTGAAGGAGCTGATCGCTATCGTCGGCCGCGCCTTGTCGGAGCCGAAGGAGCGTCCGCGGCCGCCGGTCAAGGCCGATGATTTCGAATCGATCCCGTTGGTCGGCCGCTCGCCGGCGATGCAGGAAATCTATCGCGTTCTGGCGCGGCTGATGCAGACAGATCTGACAGTGATGATCTCCGGCGAATCCGGGACCGGCAAGGAATTGGTGGCGCGCGCGCTGCACGATTACGGCAAGCGCCGCAGCGGGCCGTTCGTGGCTATCAACATGGCGGCAATACCGCGCGACCTGATTGAATCGGAATTGTTCGGTCATGAGAAGGGGGCGTTCACCGGGGCCAATACCCGCAGCGCCGGCCGCTTCGAGCAGGCCGAAGGCGGCACGCTGTTCCTCGACGAAATCGGCGATATGCCGATGGAGGCGCAGACGCGGCTCCTACGGGTGCTGCAACAGGGCGAATACACCACCGTCGGCGGCCGCACCCCGATCAAGGCGGATGTGCGTATCATTGCCGCGACCAACAAAGATTTGCGGCAGCTCATCCAGCAGGGTCTGTTTCGCGAGGACCTGTTTTTCCGGCTCAACGTGGTGCCGCTGCGGCTACCGCCATTGCGCGAACGCACCGAGGACATTGCCGACCTGATCCGGCATTTCTTCGCGCAAGTCGAGCGCGAAGGCTTGCCGGCCAAGCAAATCGATCAGGCGGCGCTCGATCGCCTGCGCCGGCACCGCTGGCCGGGCAATGTGCGCGAATTGGAAAACCTCGCCCGCCGGCTCGCCGCTCTCTATCCGCAGGAGACGATCACCGCAGCTGTTGTCGATGCCGAATTATCGCAGCCTGCCCTGGCCGCACCGGGTGAAAGTCACGGTGGCGGCGAGGAGAATTTATCGAACGCGGTCGAGCGCTATCTGGCGCAATATTTTTCCGGCTTCGATGAAGGCCTGCCGCCGCCCGGGCTTTATCACCGCATCCTGCGCGAGGTGGAGGCGCCGCTACTGTCCGCGGCGCTCGCGGCCACCCGCGGCAACCAGATCCGCGCCGCCGATCTGCTTGGCGTCAACCGCAATACGCTACGCAAGAAAATCCGCGATCTGGAAATCCCGGTTTATCGCCCCAGCGGTAGCTAAGTGCCATCCAGGCTTAATGCCGGCGGATGCCTAGGAATTGTCGCAATCCGGCAACATTGTTGTATAAAAGCATCACCGGCATGAATGGATCGGGGCTCCATTCGCTCTGAAGCCGCACCTGTCCCGTGTCCTTAGGGCGTCAATGACGACTGCCGAGCATGTCGCTCCGCTTGATCCGCCGCTTTCGGCGCCGGCGGAAACGGCGCCCGATCCTGCGATAACCGCGCCTGTCCCAGGCGCGTCCCGGCTGATCGGCGCCATTGCGGTTGGGATCGCGCTTCTGTCTGCGGCTGCCACCTTCGTGGTGCTGGCGGGGCTCACTCCGATTGCCCCCGTGCATGAGGTGGTGGTCGAGCTTCTTCTCGCCGACCTCGCCGCAGGACTTTTGCTTCTCGCTATCATTGGACGGGAAGTCTGGGTGGTGGTGCGCGCGCGCCGGCGCGGTTATGCCGGCTCGCGGCTGCACGTGCAGATCGTCGGCCTGTTCGCGGTGATTGCGGCAGTGCCGACCGTGCTGGTGGCGGTGGTCGCCTCGACGACGCTCGATCGCGGCCTCGATCGCTTTTTTTCGACGCGCACCCGCGCCATGATCGAGCAATCGCTGATCGTCGCCGACGCCTATGTCAGCGAGCACGCGCAGGCGATCCGTGGCGAGATCATGGCGATGGCGTTCGACATCAGTCGCGCCAAGCCGATGTTCGATTCCGACCGCGAAAAGTTCCGCCAGTTTTTCACCGCGCAAACGACCGCACGCGGTTTGTCTGCTGCGATGATCATTCACGCCGACGGCTCGACGGTAGAGCGCGCAGACCTGAAAATGGACAAGGCGATCGTACTGCCTTCGGCGCAATTGCTCAGCCAGATCACCGAAACCGAACCTCAGGTCGCACTGATTCCCCAGGGCGATCACGTCGCCGCAGCGGTCAAGCTGCACGGTTACGACGACATGTATCTCTACGTCGCGCGGCTGCTCGACCCACGCGTGGTGCAGCAACTGAAAGCGACCCAGGAGAGCGTCGGCGAATACGCCAATCTGGAAGCCCGCCGGCTCGGCATTCAGATCGCGTTTGCACTGATGTTCGCCGTCATCGCGCTGATCGTGCTGTTGTCATCGGCCTGGATTGGACTTGATTTTGCCAACCGCTTGGTCGCTCCGATCCGCAGGCTGATCGGCGCCGCCAATATCGTCTCCACCGGCAACCTTCAGGTACGGGTGCCGATCCGCCGCTCCGAGGGCGATCTCGCCCAACTCGGCGAGACGTTCAACAAGATGACGGCAGAGCTGAGCGCGCAACATGACGATATTGTGCGAGCGCGCGACGTTATCGACAGCCGGCGGCGATTTACCGAGGCCGTGCTTGCCGGCGCCAGCGCCGGTGTGATCGGCGTCAATGCCGACGGCCATATCACCATCCTCAACCGCTCGGCCGAGCGCCTGATTGCGCGGACGGAAGGCGAGACGCTGGGACGCCCGTTGGCCGCGGTCGCCCCGGAATTGGCCGAGATTTTTCAGGCGGCTCGCGCCGGCAATCAGCGTCTCGTCCAGCGCCAAGTGACGGTGAACCGCAACGGGCAAGAACGCAATTTTTCGGTCCGCGTGACCAGCGAGCAGGCGACCCAGGCCGAGCACGGTTACGTCATTACTATTGACGACGTCACCGAGCTCGTGCTGGCGCAGCGCACATCGGCCTGGGCCGATATCGCGCGGCGCATCGCCCATGAGATCAAGAATCCGCTCACCCCGATCCAGTTGTCGGCCGAGCGGCTGCGCCGCAAGTACGGTAAGGTGATCGTCGAGGACGCC
>JASHSY010000371.1 GCA_030040825.1 Xanthobacteraceae bacterium | reverse complement strand
ACAGATGCTATCTCGTCTTATAATAATCGACCGGCCGGGCCGTCCACCGTTGGGACGTCGGCGTCGCCAAAGGGCTATCTGTGACGAACGAAGTTATAGCGTCAATGGTGCTGGCAATCTGGCTCTATCTGCTGGCCGGGCGTGGAGCGTTCTGGGTCGCGCGTGAGCGCGACGACGGCGCCATCGAGCCGTCCGGGCGCTGGCCGGCGATCGTCGCCGTCATTCCGGCGCGCGATGAAGCGGAGTGCGTGGGGGAGACGGTCGCTTCGCTGCTGCGTCAGGATTATCCCGGCGCATTCACCGTCATCCTGGTGGACGATCAAAGCCGCGACGGCACCGCACGCGTCGCGCGCGACGCCGCAGCGGCGCTCGACGCCGCCGATCGCCTGAGCGTGCTCAGCGGGCGAGCGCTGCCGGCGGGCTGGACCGGAAAATTGTGGGCGCAGCATCAGGGCATCGAAGCTGCCGAAGCGATGGCGCACCCGCCGGATTACTTGCTCTTCACCGACGCCGATATCGTTTATGGGCCAGGCGCGCTCACCGCTCTGGTGGCGCGGGCGTCCTCGGGCGGCACCGTGCTGACGTCGCTGATGGTGAAGCTCCGCTGCCGCAGCCTCGCTGAGCGTGTGTTCGTCCCGGCCTTCATTTTCTTTTTCCAGATGCTCTATCCGTTCGGCTGGGCGAACGACCCACGCCGCGCCACCGCCGCGGCGGCCGGCGGCTGCATGCTGGTCCGCCGCGATGCTCTGAGGGCGGCAGGCGGCATGGCGGCAATCCGCAGTGCGCTGATCGACGATTGCGCGCTGGCCAAGCAACTCAAACACCGGGGACCGATCTGGATCGGCCTGACCGATCGCGTCCACAGTGTGCGCGCCTATCCGGCGGTAGGCGACATACGCCGGATGGTTTCGCGCACGGCTTATGCGCAGCTCAATTACTCACCGCTCTTGCTCGCAGGCACCGTCGCCGGTCTTGCGGTGACCTACCTCGCCCCGGTGCTGTTCGCCTTATTCGCAACCGGGATCGCCCGTGTGCTCGGTATTGCCGCCTGGCTCATGATGGCGGTGGCGTTCCAGCCGACGCTGCGGTTCTATCGCCTGTCCCCGCTGTGGGGACTGGCCCTGCCGGCGATTGCCGCCGCCTATATGGCGTTCACGCTTGATTCCGCTTATCAGCATGCGCGCGGGCGCGGCGGCATGTGGAAGGGCCGCCCCCAGGCGGACGTTCGCGACAACGTTTCGGAAGCATGATGAGCGAAGCAGACATGGACGCCGGCACCGACGCCGGCACTTGGCGATCGGGCAAGGGCCACCGGGATGAAAATTTCCCGGTCGCGTCGTTCCTCATTCATCCGCGCCACCGCAAGGTGATTCTCGCGTTCTACAATTTCGTGCGCACCGCGGACGACATTGCCGACCATGCAACGTTGCCGCCCGCCGAGAAGCTTCGCTTGCTGGATCGGCTCGACGCCGGTCTCACCGGCGCCGACGCCGAAGATTCCGCAGCGGTGCGGTTGCGCGCGGCGCTGGCCGAGCGCGGGCTGTCGCCAAAGCACGCGCAAGACCTGCTTGCCGCTTTCAAGCTCGATGTGACCAAGCTGCGTTACCAGGACTGGGACGATCTGATCGGCTATTGCTCGTTGTCGGCGATGCCGGTCGGCCGTTTTGTCTGCGATGTGCATGGCGAGAGCCGCGACGTCTGGCCGGCGAACGATGCGCTTTGCGCGGCCCTGCAGATCATCAACCACCTGCAGGATTGCAAGGACGACTTCCGCAATCTCAACCGGGTTTACGTTCCGCAGGATGCGCTCGCTGCCGGCCGCGTCGGTGTCGAGGCGCTTGGCGGGGAGCAGGCATCGCCGGCGTTGCTCTCGGTGCTGCACGGTCTTGCCGAGCGCACCGAGCGGTTGCTCACCGAAAGCGATGTCTTTGCACTATTGATCGACGACCGGCGGCTGGCGCTGGAGGTTTCGGTCATCAATACACTGGCGCATCGGTTGACCAGGCTCTTGAGGTCACGCGATCCGTTGCGCGACCGCGTACACCTTCCGGCGCCCGCGGTCGCCGGCTGGACGCTTGCCGGCATTCTCAACGGTGCGGCGCGCCGGCTTGGCCGGCGCTCTTCGGCGACGACGCATAAGCCGCGGGGTGCGTGAGTGACGACGTCGACGCCGGCGGCGCAAACCGCCTCCCGGAGCTCGTTTTATTTCGGCATGCGCATCCTGCCGCGCGCACAGCGCGAGGCGATGTACGAAATCTATTCGTTCTGCCGGGCGGTCGACGACATCGCCGACGATCCGGGACCGCGCGAGCCCCGGCGCCGGCAACTGGCGCAATGGCGCGCGGATGTCGACGCGATCTATGCAGGGTCCCCGCCGCCTGCGCTTGGCGCGCTGGCGCAGGCGGTACGTCGCTTCAATCTGCAGCGCCAGGATCTGATCGCCATCATCGACGGCATGGAAATGGACGTGATCGCCGACATCCGGGCGCCGGACCAGGCGACGCTCGATCTTTACTGCGATCGCGTCGCCTGTGCGGTCGGTCGACTTTCGGTGCGAGTGTTCGGCGTACCGCACGACGCCGGCCTTGCGCTTGCGCATCATCTGGGCATGGCATTGCAATTGACCAATATCCTGCGCGACCTTGATGAGGACGCATCACTGGGCCGGCTTTATTTGCCGCGCGAAGCTTTGCAGGCGCATGGCATCGCCGCGACCGACCCGGCGCAGGTGCTGGCGCATCCGGCCGTCGCCGAAGTTTGCGACGAAATCGTCATGCTCGCGGAGCGGCATTTCCGGAAGGCAGGGGAGATCATGGCGCAAAACCCGCGGCGCGCCGTGCGGGCGCCGCGCATCATGGGCGAAGGATATCACGTCATCCTTGAGGGACTGGTCGCGCGCGGCTTTGCTCCGCCGCGCCGGCGGGTGAGGCTGCCGCGCGCGCGGCTCCTTTTCATCGTGCTACGCAATCTGGTGTGATGAGCGGAACCGTTCACATCATCGGCGCCGGTCTTGCCGGCCTTTCCGCCGCGGTGCGGCTGTCCGCCGGCGGCCGGACGGTTGTCGTGCATGAGGCAACGGCGTTCGCCGGCGGCCGCTGCCGCTCGTATCACGACGCTTCGATCGGCATGACGATCGATAACGGCAACCATCTGCTCTTGTCCGGCAACCACGCCGCACTCGATTATCTGCGCAGTATCGGCGCGCAAGATCGGCTGATCGGCCCGCCCAGCGCGGAATTTTGTTTCGTCGATCTTGCCGGCGGCGGTCGCTGGACCTTGCGCTTTAACGACGGCCGCATTCCATTCTGGGTGTTCGATGCCAAGCGGCGGGTCCCCGACACCAGCGTGTCCGATTACCTTCCGTTGGCACGGCTGCTGCGGCCCGGCCGCGGCAAATCGGTGGGCGAAGTCATCGCCTGCAAAGGCGTTTTGTATGACCGGCTGGTCGAGCCGCTCTTGCTTGCGGCGCTCAATATCGACGCGCCGCTGGGTGCGGCGCGGCTTGCGAGCGCCGTGATCCGCGAGACACTTGCCGCCGGTGGACGCGCCTGCCGGCCGTTGATTGCGCGCGAAGGATTGGGACCGACGCTGATCGAACCGGCGCTTGCCTACCTTCAGGCGCGCGGCGTGCACGTGCGCATGGAGCATCAGCTCCGAGGTGTGCGGCTCGGAGCCGATCGGGCCGAAGCTCTCGAATTCGGCGGAGAGACCGTCGAACTCGGTCGCGACGATAAAGTGATCCTCGCCGTGCCGCCCTACATTGCCGCTTCGCTGCTGCGCGGGATCGTCGTGCCGACCGAGTTTCGCGCCATCGTCAATGCGCATTTCCGCATCGCGCCGCCGGCGGCGCTGCCGCCGATCCTCGGCGTGCTCAACGCCACGGTGCAATGGATCTTTGCGTTTCCGGGCCGGGTGTCCGTCACCATTAGCGCCGGCGACAGGCTCATCGATGTGCCGCGCGAAGAACTTGCCAGGACAATCTGGAGCGAAGTCGTGCGGGTGAGCGGATTGCCGGGCGCATTGCCCGAAGGACTACCTCCTTGGCAGATCGTGCGCGAGCGGCGCGCGACTTTCGCCGCCACGCCGGCACAGGACGCGCGGCGGCCGGGCGCCATCACCCAATGGCGTAATCTCGTCCTGGCCGGCGATTGGACAGACACCGGACTGCCCGCTACCATTGAAGGCGCGATCAGATCGGGCAATTTCGCCGCCGGAATCATCGCCAACCAGCCATGATCGACGACGCGCTGCAGCGAGAAATTCGTTCCACGGAACGCGCCGCGTCGGCGCGGACGCCCGACGGCGCGCTCGAACGGCACATCCAGAAAGCGGCGCAGGCATTGCTCGCGCAGCAGCGCCCGGATGGCCATTGGGTGTTCGAGCTCGAAGCCGATTGCACTATTCCCGCCGAGTATGTGCTGCTGCGGCATTATCTCGGCGAACCGGTCGATGCCGCGCTCGAAGCCAAGATCGCGGTCTATCTGCGCCGCACCCAAGGCGAGCACGGCGGCTGGCCGTTGTTCCGCGACGGCGATCTCGACGTCAGCGCAACGGTGAAGGCGTATTTCGCCCTGAAGATGATCGGCGATTCCGTTGAGGCCGTTCATATGCGGCGCGCGCGCGAGGCGCTACTGGCCCGCGGCGGCGCCGAGCGCGCCAATGTCTTTACCCGCATCATGCTGGCGTTGTTCGGCTTTATCCCGTGGCGCGCGGTGCCGGTGATCCCGGTCGAAGTCATGCTGCTGCCGAAGTGGTTTCCATTCCATATCGACAAGATTTCCTATTGGAGCCGCACCGTCATCGTGCCGCTCCTGGTACTGATGGTGAAGAAGCCGCGCGCGCGCAACGCCAAGAATGTGCGCATCGACGAATTGTTCGTGGCGCCACCGCAGAGCATTGGACCGACGCCGAAAGCGCCGCAACAAAAGGCGTCGTGGTTCTGGTTCTTCCGCGGCGTCGACAACATTCTCCGCGCGACCGAGCCGTTCTTTCCCAAACGAACGCGCCATCGCGCCATCGACGCCGCGGTTGCCTGGGTGTGCGAAAGATTGAACGGCGAGGACGGGCTCGGTGCGATTTTTCCGGCGATGGCGAACTCGGTGATGATGTTCGCGGCGCTCGGCTATCCGGAAGACCATCCGCAGCGCGCCATTGCGCGCAAGTCGGTGGAGAAGCTCCTCGTCGTGCATGAGCATGAAGCCTACTGTCAGCCTTGCGTGTCGCCGATCTGGGATACCGGTCTGACCTGTCACGCGCTGCTCGAGGTCGGCGGCGAGAGCACGGCGAAGTCGGTCAAGCGCGGCCTCGATTGGCTCGAGCCGATGCAGGTGCTCGACGTGCGGGGTGACTGGATCGCACGCCGCGGCAAAATCCGTCCTGGCGGCTGGGCGTTCCAGTACGCCAATCCGCATTATCCCGACGTCGATGACACCGCCGTCGTCGCCATGGCGATGGATCGGGTGCAAAACCTGTCCGGCCGGCAAGATTATCGCGACAGCCTCGCACGCGCGCGCGAGTGGATTTTGGGGATGCAGAGCGCGAACGGCGCGTGGGGCGCGTTCGACGCCGACAACGAATATTATTATTTGAACAACATCCCGTTCGCCGATCACGGCGCACTCCTCGACCCGCCGACCGAGGACGTCACCGCGCGCTGCCTGTCGATGCTGGCGCAATTCGGCGAGACGGCGGACAACAGCGCCGCGGTGGCGCGCGGCGTTGATTACTTGCGGCGCACGCAGCTTGCCGAAGGAAGCTGGTATGGCCGCTGGGGCATGAATTACATTTACGGCACCTGGTCGGTCTTATGCGCGCTCAACATGGTGGGCATCGATCATCAGGCACCGGAGATGCGCAAGGCCGCCGATTGGCTCGCCGCCATCCAGAACGCGGACGGCGGCTGGGGTGAAGACGGCGCAAGCTACAAGCTCGACTATCGCGGCTACGAGCGCGCGCCGTCGACTGCGTCACAAACCGCGTGGGCGCTGCTCGGCCTGATGGCCGCCGGCGAGGTCGATCATCCAGCGGTGGCGCGCGGCATCGAGTATCTCGCACGGAGCCAAGGCGCCGACGGCTTCTGGAACGAGCCGCGCTATACCGCGACCGGTTTCCCGCGCGTGTTCTATTTGCGCTACCATGGCTATTCGAAATTCTTCCCGCTGTGGGCGATGGCGCGCTACCGCAACCTCAAACGCGGCAACGCGAAGGCCGTGGCGTGGGGGATGTGAATTCCCGCCGTCATCCTGAGGTGGCCGCAAAGCGGCCCTCGAAGGATGCAGCCGAGGACTGACCCCGCCGGCCGCTGGGGCATCTGAATTCTCTTGTAAGCAAGCTCAAGCCGCGCTGACCGAGGTCTTCGCCGCTTCCTTGATGGCTCCTTTGGCCGCTTCCTTCGCCGCCTTCTCGCGCGCCTCATTGGCCCGCATCTGAGACAGCGTCAGCTGCACGTTTGAATCGAAGACGTATTGGGCCGGCCGCTGGTGCGACATGTCGATTTCCGGGGCCATCGGGCCTTCGGTCTTGATCCCGCGCCAAGCCACGCCGAGCGCCTTGAGCGGGTGCTGTACGATCTCTTCCGTCGCGGTCGCCTCGTAGCCGCAATGCGCCATGCAGTTCGCGCACTTCTCGTAGCGGCCGGTGCCGT
>JASHSY010000370.1 GCA_030040825.1 Xanthobacteraceae bacterium | reverse complement strand
CCCCCGCGCGGTATCAGACCCGCTGCCGAATCCGGCGCAAATAGTAATCGACGAAGGCCCGGATTTCCATCGCTTGTACTTGTAATAACAGGGTTTTGACGCTGTTGGTCGTTAACAAAAGCGCGATTGGAAAATGCGTATGACCCACTGCAACTATAATCTTATCTCGTCTGTTTAAACTATTGAATATGTTTGAAGTTTTATGATCGCCGGTCGCGCGGCGCTGGAGCGGCTGCGTTACCTCTGCCGAAGCTGGATTTCTCGTCTATGGTCTAAGGTCTTATGCGCGATCTGTTCGAAAACGTCTCACCTGAGCGCGCCACTGAGGCTGCACGCCGTACCATTCGCCCGGCGTTGCGCAAGCGCTTCTACCGCAAAGCGGCAGCGTTCAGCTCGGATGACGGTTTTGTCGTGCGGCTTGACGGCAAGCCGGTGCACACGCCTGCCGGCCGTGTGCTTGCAGCGCCCGTACTGACGCTCGCCCAAGCGATCGCTGAGGAATGGGATGCGCAGCGCGAGCACATTGATCCGGCAAGCATGCCGCTGACGCGCCTTTCCAATGCAATCATCGATGGCGTCCACGACCGGCCCGCAGCTGTCGCCGCCGAGGTGGAAAAATATCTCGCCTCGGATCTTGTTTGCTATCGGGCAAGTTCGCCGCCCGGCCTGGCCGTGCGGCAGACGCGTCACTGGGATCCAGTCTTGGATTGGGCAAGCCAAAGGCT
This sequence comes from Xanthobacteraceae bacterium, assembly GCA_030040825.1. Lineage (GTDB taxonomy): Bacteria > Pseudomonadota > Alphaproteobacteria > Rhizobiales > Xanthobacteraceae > BOG-931. Next base: position 17,020 of record JASHSY010000370.1, on the reverse strand, counting down.
GGGTGCGCACTTCACGGTGGGTGAGGGCATCGTCCACGTTGCCCAGTCCGCGACAGCACTGACCGCCGCGCGTGCCGCGATTCCGACCGATCCATGGCGGCTCGGCGCTGTACATGCGCTGACGACGTTGACCGGCTCGGCGCTCATTGCGCTGGCGCTCGCGCACGGCCTGCTCAGCGCCGAAGAAGCTTGGCAAGCAGCGCACGTCGACGAGGACTGGAATATGGAGCAGTGGGGAGGTGACGAACTGGCACTCGAGCGCCGCGCTTTCCGCTTTGCGGAGTTGCGCGCGGCAGTAACGGTAATGGGTTCGATATAGCCGGTAAGCGGTAAACAGCGGGCCGGGATATTACCAGATGGTCATTGGGGCGGCGCGGTTGAATGCGGGGGCGGAACGTCTGCACGCCGCCAAGCTTTGCCGGCGACAATAACGAACACGGCACCCAACACGCTCGCGGCCCGAACGGCTTCGTGGAGTGCGTCATCGCCGAGGACCTGCGCCAAGTAACGCGACAGAGCCGGGTCGGTCGCGATCGCCTCGCCGGCAACCGAACCGAGAAACGCCGCGCCGATCCAGACGAGAGCGGGGAGGCGGTCGAGCAGCGCCATGATGACAGCGGCGCCGGCCACGATGATCGGGATGGAAACGATCAGGCCGACAGTGAGCAAAGCGACATCGCCATGCGCCGCCGTAGCAACGGCAAGCACGTTATCGAAGCTCATGATGAGGTCGGCAACGACGACGATGCGCACGGCCCGCCATAAGTGTGCAGCCGCGGCAACTGCATTTTCATCGGGTTGTTCGGGTCGGAGTAACCTGATTGCGATGTAGAGCAGCGCCAGTCCGCCCGCAAATTTCAAATAGGGCAGCGCAATGAGCCACGCGACAATGGCCGTTAAAGCGATGAGCAGAAATACAGCGGCGCCGGCACCGATCGCGATGCCCCAAATCCGCTGGCGCCGGGGCAATCCGCGGCAGGCCAGCGCGATGACGAGCGCGTTATCGCCCGACAGAAGCATATTGATAACAACGATTCTGACGGCTGCGATCCAAAACGTCGGATGTCTAAGACCAGCGCTCTCCGACTGCAGCAACTGCGTCCAGGATGACATATCCAGGTAAAGCGCGTTCAAAGTCACGGTCCGATCCGCTTTTGCAGGTGAACTTTTATATGGTTGATCGGACGGGAGCGAGGTGCACCACAGGCTCTAGGCGCAGGGCCGTGAGAACCGGCGAGCACTCAATAGCGAGGCAGAATTTGCGGCATCAGCCGCCGGTTACGCTCATATGCCGCGCGAGAGCCGGCCGCTGGTGGCGGCGGTCGATAATGAAATCGTGGCCCTTAGGCTTGCGCGCAATCGCCTCGTCAATCACGGCAAACAGCAAGTCGTTGCCCTCGGATGCGCGCAGCGGCTTACGCAGATCGGCGGCATCCTCCTGCCCGAGGCACATATAGAGCGTACCGGTGCAAGTGATGCGCACGCGATTGCACGATTCGCAGAAATTGTGAGTGAGCGGGGTAATGAAACCGAGGCGGCCGCCGGTCTCCGCGACCTTCACGTAGCGCGCCGGCCCGCCGGTGCGATAATCCAGATCTTCGAGCGAAAAACGCTCACCCAACCGGGCGCGCACCATCGATAGCGGCAGATACTGGTCGAGCCTGCCCTCGCCGATGTCGCCAAGCGGCATCACTTCGATCAGGGTCAGGTCCATGCCACGGCCGTGAGCCCATTCAATCAAGTCTGGGAACTCATCTTCATTCACGCCTTTAAGCGCCACGGCATTGATTTTAACTTTGAGACCGGCGGCCTGCGCTGCGTCGATGCCGGCGAGAACCTGCGACAGGCCTCCCCAGCGGGTGATAGCGCGGAATTTTTCCGGATCGAGGGTATCGAGCGACACGTTGACGCGGCGTACACCATAAGCCGCAAGTTCGCCGGCGTATTTGGCAAGTTGCGATCCATTGGTTGTCAGCGTCAGGTCATCCAGCCGTCCGGCCGCGAGATGGCGTGACAGCGTCGAAAACAAAGTCATGATGCCGCGGCGGACGAGCGGCTCGCCGCCGGTCAGGCGCAATTTACGCACGCCGCGCTCAACGAAAGCCGAGCACAGCCGGTCAAGCTCTTCGAGCGTCAGCAGATCGGCCTTCGGAAGGAAGGCCATGTGCTCGCTCATGCAATATACGCAGCGAAAGTCGCAACGGTCGGTGACCGAGACGCGCAGATAGCTAATCGCCCGACCAAATGGGTCGATCAGCGCAGGCTGTCCCAGCGTAGCATCGAAGCCAGAGGCCTTGCCCTGTTCCATTTGCGCGCCCATCGGCATGCGTATCCACAAACGACCCCGGCTCCACATGAGCCATAAATGGGGCATTCACGACCAATATAATCGGTTTTACTGCCCGATAAAGCCCTGATCGTCCATAGCAATTTTCACGACCGGAGAGCGGCGATCACGGGCGGCAGTTCAGTGTACGAACTAATCACCCGATCCGGTTTCAGCGTCGCAATCGGCACCTCGGTATAGCCGAAATCCACTGCAATAACCGATACTTTGGCGGCGCGGGCGGTGCTGATGTCGGTAATTGAATCGCCGACCATAATAGCCCGGGCGGGATCGCCCCCAGCCCGCATCACGGTAGCACGGAAGATCTGCGGATCGGGCTTCTGGATGCCAAACGTATCCTGGCCGCAGATGGCGGCGAACCGCCTGCTTAGCTGAAGCGCATCGAGCAGTTTTTTCGACAGCCACTCGAGCTTATTGGTGCAAACCGCCAGCATGTATCCGGCGGCCGCCAGATTATCGAGCGCCCGTTCGACCCCCGGAAAAGGACGTGAGCGGTCGGCGATGTGCTCGGCATAGTGGGCGACAAAGGACTCATAGAGGTCGTCGATGTCTGCGAGCGCTGCGGCCCGCCCCTCCAGCACCAGCGCCCGCTCGATCATGGTTCGTGCGCCGCCTCCGATCAGCCGCCGGGCAGTTTCGTAAGCAACCTCAGGGAGGCCGTTCTCATTCAAGGTGAAATTGAGCGTGTCGACCAGATCGGGCGCGGTATCAACCAGGGTGCCGTCAAGGTCAAAGACGATGGTGAGCATTGCTTTGGCGTAGCTGGCGAATCGTTGCCGCGCAAGCATCGCTTTCCGGGTGATTTTGCCCTACACAGCGGCCCATGGACACCGAGGCCCAAAAACGCGCTGCTGCGGCTTGCGCGCTGGAGTTTGTCCGGCCGGGGATGCGGCTCGGATTGGGGACCGGCTCGACCGCCAGGCAATTCGTCGATTTATTGGCCGAACGCGTGCGCGGCGGGCTCGACATCGTCGCGGTGCCGACGTCGGAGGCGACCCGCGTGCAGGCAGAAAAGCTCGGCATTCTCCTTACTACGCTTGACGACACGCCGGAGCTGGATTTGACCGTGGATGGCGCCGACGAGATTGCGCCTGATCTCACGGTCATCAAGGGCGGCGGTGGCGCGTTGCTGCGCGAGAAAATCGTCGCCACCGCGTCGGCCCGCATGGTCGTGGTCGCCGATGAGTCGAAATGGGTCTCTGTGCTCGGCGGTTTTCCGCTACCGATTGAGATCGTGCCGTTCGGCGCCAAGGCGACGGGGCGGGCGATCGATGCGGCTGTACGGGCGGCCGGATGCTCCGGACCGGTGGTGCTGCGCAAAGGCAATGACGGCAAAGTGTTCGTCACCGATGGCGGTCATTGGATTTTGGATGCCCATTTACAGCGCATTGTCGATCCGCCGGCGCTGGCAACCCGCCTAGCCGCGGTGCCTGGCGTGGTGGAGCACGGTCTGTTCATCGGATTGACCCAGACTGCTATTCTTGCCGGCAGCGACGGGGTGCGCCTCGTCGAACGTCCTCAATCCTAGGTGCCCGGGGAGTGCAGCCGCGAGTGGCCGATTACGACGTTGATCTTTTCGTCGTTGGAGGTGGTTCGGGAGGCGTACGGGCCGCGCGGATTGCTGCGCAACACGGCGCGCGAGTCATGCTGGCGGAAGAGTATCGCGTCGGCGGCACCTGCGTCATTCGTGGCTGCGTGCCGAAGAAGCTCTTGGTCTATGCGTCGCGTTTTCGCGCCGAATTTGAGGACGCCGCCGGGTACGGCTGGACCGTGCCGCAATCCTCATTCGACTGGTCAACGCTGATCGCCAACAAGGATAAGGAGATCAACCGGCTCGAAGCGGCTTATATCGCCACGCTGCAGAAGGCGGGCGTCAGCATTGTCAAGACCCGCGCGGTGATCGCCGATCCGCACGTCATTCAACTGGCCGACGGCAAGCGCGTGCGCGCGCAATATATCCTGGTTGCCACCGGCGGCACGCCGACATACGGCGATCCGATTCCCGGCATCGAGCACGCCATTTCGTCGAATGAGGCTTTTCATCTGCCGGAACTGCCCAAGCATGTGGTCGTTCAGGGCGGCGGCTATATCGCGATCGAATTCGCCGGCATTTTCGCTGGGCTCGGCTCGCAGGTAACGGTCGTCTATCGCGGCGAAAACATCTTGCGCGGCTTCGACGACGACGTGCGCGCGCATGTGCGGATGGATATGGAGAAACGGGGCATCAAGGTGATCGTCGGTTGCAAGGTCGCCGCCATCGAGCGGACCGAGAAGCGCTTCTCCGTGCTTTTCACGAGCGGCAACAGAGCAACCGCCGATTGCGTGATGTTTGCGACCGGCCGCGCACCGAATGTCAACAAGATCGGGCTAAAGGAGGCCGGGGTCGCAATCGCCAAGAACGGCGGCGTCGCCGTTGACGAATATTCGTGCTCGAATGTTGCGAATATTTACGCCATCGGCGACGTGACCAATCGCGTCAATCTTACGCCGGTCGCCATCCGTGAAGGCCACGCCTTTGCCGACACCGTGTTCGGCGGCAGGAAGGTCGCGGTGGATCTTACGCATGTGCCGACCGCGGTGTTCTCCGATCCGGAGGTCGGTGCAGTCGGCTTTACCGAGGCACAGGCGCGTGCGCGGTTCGCGCGGACGGATATCTACAAAGCGATGTTTAGGCCGCTGAAGGCAACGCTTTCCGGCCGCGATACCACGGTATTGATCAAGCTTGTGGTCGATGGCTCAACCGACCGGGTCGTGGGCTGCCACGTTGTCGGCGAAGGGGCTGCTGAGATGGTCCAGGTCGCCGCTATCGCGGTAACGATGGGAGCGAAAAAGGCCGACTTTGACGCCACCATGGCGCTCCACCCGACCACGGCCGAAGAACTGGTAACCATGCGGCAGAAAAGCGCCAGCTACGCCCGCGAAGCCGCTGAATAACCGGCTATTTTTAGCGCTGTCACGGGCCCCAGCCGGCGTGTATAAGACCGCCGGATTGTGGAGGCCACAGCATGTCCAGGCGGACAAACGCGGTGAAATGGAGCCCGGATTCCTGGCGCGACAAGCCGATCGTGCAGGTGCCGGAGTATCCGGATGCCAAGGCCCTCAGCGAGGTCGAGGCGCTGCTGGCGAGCTTTCCGCCCCTGGTGTTTGCCGGCGAAGCGCGCAACTTAAAACGCGCGCTGGCCCAAGTGGCTGGCGGCAATGCTTTCCTGCTGCAAGGTGGCGATTGCGCCGAAAGCTTCGCCGAGCATGGCGCCAACAGCATCCGCGATTTTTTCCGTCTGTTTCTGCAAATGGCGGTGGTGCTGACCTACGCTGCCGCCTCGCCGGTGGTGAAAGTCGGCCGCATTGCCGGTCAGTTTGCCAAGCCGCGCTCGTCGCCGACCGAGAAGCGCGGCGGCATCGAACTGCCGGCTTATCGCGGCGATATCATCAATGGTACCGAGTTCACGCCGCAAGCACGCACGCCCGATCCGCGCCGGCAACTCGAAGCCTATCGGCAATCGGCGGCGACACTTAATCTGTTGCGCGCTTTCGCCACCGGCGGCTACGCCAATCTTGCAAACGCGCATCAATGGATGCTGTCCTTCGTCAAGGACTCGCCGCAGTCGAAGCGTTACCAGGAATTGGCGACGCATCTCACCGACGCGCTCAACTTCATGCGCGCCTGCGGTATCGACCCGGAGGTGCATCCGGAGATGCGCACCACCGATTTTTTCACCAGCCACGAAGCGTTGCTGCTCGGCTATGAGCAGGCTTTTACCCGCGTCGATTCAACCACCGGGGATTGGTACTGCACGTCGGGGCACATGTTGTGGGTTGGCGATCGCACCCGCCAGTCGAATCATGCCCATATCGAGTTCTGCCGCGGTATCAAGAATCCGCTCGGCCTCAAAACCGGGCCGACACAGACGTCGGACGAATTGCTCAAGCTCATCGACATTCTCGACCCGCATAACGAGGCCGGCCGCTTGACGCTGGTCTGCCGGATGGGCGCCGATAAGGCGGCCGAGCATTTGCCGCGACTGATTCGCGCAGTGAAGCGCGAAGGCCGTAACGTCCTTTGGTCATGCGATCCGATGCACGGCAATACCATTACCTCCGTCACCGGCTACAAGACGCGGCCGTTCGATCAAATCTTGAAAGAAGTGCGCACGTTCTTTCAGGTCCATGCCGCCGAAGGTACCTATGCCGGTGGTGTGCACCTTGAAATGACCGGCCAAAATGTCACCGAATGCACCGGTGGCGCGCGCGCGATCAGCGACGAGGATCTCAACGACCGCTATCATACGGTATGCGATCCCCGGCTCAATGCCGAGCAATCGCTCGATCTTGCTTTCCTTGTCGCCGATCTTCTCAAAGGCCAGCGGCAGGGTAAGGCGAAACCGGCGCCGGTCGCGGCGGCGCTTTAGTCAGGAAAAGGGGGACCGGCGACCGAGCAGGCAACCTTGATTGTACTGTCTGTCCGCCGTCTTGCGTTTGTCCGTCGTCCGATCCGGGATTAGATCATTGCCATGAATGAGCGTCCCGCCGACTGTCTGGCTATAGCGGTCGCGCAGCTTAATCCGGTTGTCGGCGACGTCACCGGCAATCTTGAGCGCGCCCGCGTCGCGCGTGCGCAGGCGGCGCGCGAGCGCGCCGATGTCATCGCCTTTTCCGAATTGTTCATCGCCGGCTATCCGCCGGAAGACTTGGTGCTCAAGCCGGCGTTTCAGTCGGCCTGCCGCGCCGCGGTCGAAGCACTGGCGCGCGACACTGGGGACGGCGGTCCAGCCGCGCTCATCGGCACGCCCTGGCTCGAGGATGGCAAACTCTACAATGCGTACGCCTTTCTCGCCGGCGGACGGATTGAGGCAATCCGCTTCAAGGTCGATTTACCGAATTATGGTGTGTTCGACGAAAAACGGGTTTTTGCGGCCGGTCCGCTGCCCGGTCCAATTGTGGTCAAGGGCGCCCGTATCGGGATTCCGATTTGCGAAGACATCTGGGGCGCCGAAGTGGTCGAGTGTTTGACCGAAACCGGCGGCGAAATCCTTTTGGTGCCGAACGGCTCGCCCTATTGGCGCGGTAAAACCGAAGAACGGCTCAACATCGCTCTTAGCCGTGTGGTGGAGTCCGGCTTGCCGATGATTTATTTGAATCAAGTCGGTGGTCAGGACGAGTTGGTGTTCGACGGCGCGTCGTTTGCGATCAATGCGGATCGCTCCATCGCTTTCCAATTGCCGGAATTTCAGGAAATCGTGCTGACGACACACTGGTCGCGAATGGGCGACAGTTGGTGTTGCGAGCGCGGACCAATGGCTGCGCCCGATGAGCGCGACCAGGCAGACTATACCGCCTGCGTGGTCGGATTGCGCGATTATGTGAACAAGAGCGGCTTCAAGGGTGTCGTCCTCGGACTCTCGGGCGGCATCGATTCAGCACTTTGTGCCGTTATGGCAACCGATGCGCTTGGACCCGGTCGCGTGCGCTGCGTAATGCTGCCGTATCGCTACACCTCACAGGAATCGCTCGACGACGCGGCGGCAGTCGCTCGCACGCTCGGTACGCATTATGACATCGTGCCGATCCAAAGTGCGGTGGGCGGCCTCGAAGCCGCGTTGAGCAGCGTGTTCGGCGGCGCCCCTGCCGATGTGACCGAGGAGAACCTTCAATCGCGTGCTCGCGGTACCATGCTGATGGCGATCTCTAACAAATTCGGCCTGATGGTGGTGACGACCGGCAACAAATCCGAAATGTCGGTCGGTTACGCCACGTTGTATGGCGATATGAATGGCGGCTTCAATCCGATCAAGGACCTTTACAAGACCGAGGTGTTCCGGTTGGCGCGGCTTCGCAACCGCTGGAGGCCAAATGGGGCGTTGGGGCCGATCGGGCCTGTTATTCCCGACAATGTCCTGACGCGAGCGCCAAGTGCTGAGCTGCGCTATAATCAAACCGATCAGGACACGCTTCCGCCGTATGAACTGCTCGATCAGATCCTCGGGCGGTTGGTCGAACGTGAAGAACCGCTTGCCACGATCGTGGCGGCGGGTTTTGACCGCGAAATGGTGATGAAAGTCGAGCGCATGCTGAGCCTTGCCGAGTATAAACGCCGGCAGGCTGCCCCGGGCGTGAAGGTGACCCTGAAGAATTTTGGCCGCGACCGGCGCTATCCGATCGTCAATCGGTTCCGCGATCCGGGGACCGCGCCGGCCGAACCGAACCGCAATGCGGCCAGAAGCCCGGCCAAGGCCGGCACCGCCGATTTTTGATGACGATCCAGGTCAATGTCCCGCAACGAAGGGCGGGCCCACCATGCGCACGGTGCTGCTGGGCGCCGCGCCGGCATTCGTTTCCGCTGAGGTCGGGCTGGGGGCTGGCGTAGCGGTGGCGTCTTTAGCTCCCAGCTTGGCCGGCTTGGCGCCTTTCGGCGCTGGCGGCTGCGACAACGCTTTGGCGTTCTGATCGGTCACGACGATATCGCCGCTTTCCAATGTTGTTGAATCGTCGGCGCCCTTGAGTGCATCTGCCCAGGTCTGGCCTGGCCGGCGGCACGAGCAGGAAGCGATGTATTCCTTGCGATAGCGGAAGGCGTTCGGCAGCTCGGTATAGGGCGCCCCGCTGATTGATACCGCCTGACCGATGTCCTCGCCGGGATTTCGGTAAGTGAAAAGGGCGACTTCGGTGGCCGGACATTCGCGTTGGCAAGCGCGCGCGTCGTCGGGAAAGCGGCTCGGCACTGTCGAATACGAAATCGGGAAATAATAACCGTCGCAGGTGCGCACACACACCGTATGATAGGTGCCGGACGGCGCGCCTTCGCCGCCGGGATTGATCAAGTGCCCGCCGAACAGCGCGTCCAGAAAACCGCTCGGCTGTGCCGCGGCGGCGGCTCGGTACTGCGGGCCGCAATTATTTCCGGCCAGTTGCCCAATCAGCGCGCGTCGCTCGCTTTCCTGATCGGTGTTGCCGCTTTTGAGCCGTTCGAGATCGCTCATCGCGCGGTCGAGATTGTCACGCATCTGCTGAACCTGCACATTCAGCGGCTGGCAGGCCGGCGAGCGCCCCGTAAACAGCGCAAAAAATCCGCCACCCTCGCAACCCTGCTTTTTCGACTGCACCAGCAACCGGTCAAGCTCGGCCTGCTGCCTGGCGACCGCGTCCTCGGAGCGTTTGATCACCTCCAGTCGGGCCGGGTCGTTAGCGCCACGATTGACCACAGCCAGCTGGCTTTCGAGCCGCGCACATACTGGGCTCGCCGGTGGCTGAGCCGCCACGGGCGGAGGCGGAGTGGGGGTGGCGAGCGGCCGGCCCGGAATCGGTGCTGGTGGAATCGGCGGCGGGCTTTGGGCCGTGGCGGGCGCGGCCAGCACCGCCAGTGCAACAGCGAGAAATCCTGCGCCGCACAGTGGTTTTCGCATGTTGACTTTCGACCCTTGCTCTGGCGTTGGCGGATGAAGCGATGGAATGGTGACCAAAGTGTGGATACGCGTCATTCTGCGTCCGGCTGGTTTTCCGGCCGGGCGCGATCGAAGGCGGGAAGCTTCAGGCAGGCTGCATCGATAGCGGCGATCTTCGGGAATTTGTCGAGCGGGACTTTCAGCCGGCGCGCATTGGCAACCTGTGGAACGAGGAAAAGATCGGCCACCGTCACCTGCGGGCCGCAGGAATAGGTGCCGCCTTGCGCCAGCGCTTCATACGCCGCCAAGCCCTCGATCACCCAATGATGGTACCAGGCATCAATTGCCGTTTGCTCCTGGTTCATCTGTCGCTTCAGGTAGCGCAGGGGACTGGTGTTATTCAGCGGATGGATGTCGCAGGCGACGATGTTGGCGAGCGCGCGACAGTGCGCGCGCGCAATTGGATCTTTCGGCAATAGTGGAGGATCCGGATGTGTCTCATCGAGATACTCGATGATCGCGAGCGACTGAATGAGTACGTCGCCGTTCGGTGTTACCAGAGCCGGAACGCGCATCTGCGGGTTGACCGCATGATATTCCGGCCGACGATTATGGCCTCCGTCCTTGACGAGATGAACGGGGACCGTCTCATAGCCAATGCTCTTAAGATTGAGCGCGATGCGCACACGGAATGCGGCCGAAGAGCGGAAATACGAATAAAGCTTCATGGCGCTCACGCTAGCCCGTCCGAGGTTTTAGGCCGCCATTGAATTGACGATCGCAATGAGCGCGGCCAGCAAACAACGCGCCCGATTTTGCGTCGGTACTTATTCATCCTCTTCTCCGCCGCCGATCTCGGCGACGAGCTCAGCAGATCGTTCCGTCAATTGCTTTAAGGCACGGTTGAATGAATCGCGGTCAGTCGGTGTCAGTATGTCGGTCAGTCGGCGGGCGAACTCGGTGGCATGCGGTGCCACTTCCTCATACATGCTTCGGCCGGAGGTTGTCAGCGACAGGAACGCCTCGCGCATGTCGTCGCGATTAGCGCGGCGCGCGATCAGCCGCCGCCGTTCCATCTGCGCGACTGCGCGCGACACCTTGGTCTTGTGCATGTGCGTGTGTGCACCGATCGCTTTCGCGGTCATCACGCCAAACTGGCCAAGCGTCACCAGCACCCGCCATTCTGGAACGCCGATGCCGTAACGCCGCGCGTAGACCCGCGACAGCGCCTGCGAGACCAGGCTGGATACAACGTTGAGCTGGTAAGGCAAGAAATGCTCGAGCTTAAGCGCCGCGTCCTCGCGAGGCTTCTGCTCGGCATCCAAGTCGTATCCGCCTTTGCCTTCGATCGCCCGCTGAGAAGCCATGGCGCGCCTTCCGCGCCGGCCGTTCCTTGGATGGCGACGCAGTCGCGCGAAGATGGCTGAAGTTGGCAGGCGGCGCAACGGCGGCGCGGCCTTGGCCTGCGTCGATCCGGTTGTTACGTGATAAACTGGCACCTGGGAGGAAATTGCTATGGGTGCGGATTTTGCCTCGACCGGCGATCTGGCTGAAAAAACCATCACATTCGACGCTATCGGACCCGATCTTTATGCCTTCACCGCCGAGGGTGACCCGAATTCCGGGATTATTGTCGGCGACGATGGCGTGATGGTGGTCGACGCGCAGGCGACCCCGGTGATGGCGCGGCAGGTGATCGAACGCGTTGCCAAAGTCACCGACAAGCCGATCAAATATGTGCTGCTGACGCACTACCACGCTGTGCGTGTGCTTGGCGCGTCCGCTTTTGGCGGCGCAGAAATTCTTGCCTCGGCGGCGACGCGGGCTCTGATTGAAGAGCGCGGGCAGGCGGACATGGATTCGGAAATCGGCCGATTCCCGCGGCTGTTCCGCGCTGTCGAAAGTATTCCGGGCCTGACCTGGCCGTCGATCACCTTCCCGGACGAGATGTCGGTCTGGCTCGGCAGGCGCGAAGTGCGGATCATGCATATCGGTCGCGGCCACACCGCCGGCGACGTCATTGCCTATGTTCCGGATGCGAACGTGGTATTTTCCGGCGACCTGGTCGAATATCACTCGGCCTGTTACTGCGGTGACGCGCACTTTACCGATTGGCCGGCGACGCTCGATCGCCTGGCGGAATTTTCCGCCGCGGCTTTAGTACCCGGGCGCGGCGCGGCACTGAAAACACCTCAGCAAGTAGCCGACGGCATCGCGCTCACCGCGGATTTTCTCACCACGCTGTATAACGTAGTGGCCGAGAGCGCTGGCAAAGGCCGCTCCCTCAACGAGACCTATCGCGCCGCCCGCGCGGTGATGGATCGGAAGTTTGCAAACTTCGCCATTTATGAACATTGCATGCCGTTCAATGTCTCGCGCGCCTACGACGAAGCGAACGGCATTGAACATCCGGTGATCTGGACGGCTGAGCGCGATCGCGCCATGTGGGCGGCGCTGCGCGGCTGACATGAGCGAAGCCCGCAAGACGATCTATCGCTACGACTATCGCCGCTCGCGCGATCAAAAAGGAGCCGCTGTCGCACGCCGTCCTGTCGTGGTGGTCGGGGCTGGACCGGTTGGGCTTACGGCCGCGATCGATCTTGCCCAGCGCGGCGTGCCGGTCGTGCTGCTCGACGATGCGGATCGTATCGGCGAAGGCTCACGTGGCATCTGCTGGTCAAAGCGGACTTTGGAAATCCTCGATCGGCTGGGGGTCGGCGAGCGCCTCGTCCGGCGCGGCGTCACCTGGAAGGTCGGCAAAGTATTCAGCGGCGACGAGCTTTTGTTCTCTTTCGATCTGTTGCCGGAAGCAGGACACAAAATGCCGGCTTTCATCAACCTCCAGCAATATTATCTGGAAAAGGCACTGGTCGATCGTGCACTGGAATTCGAGTTGATCGATCTACGATGGAAGAACCGCGTTGTCAGCGTCGATCAGCTCAACGACGGCGCACGCTTGACCGTGGAGACTCCGGATGGGCCCTATCGGCTCGACGCAAATTGGCTGATCGCCGCCGACGGCGCGCGCTCCACCATTCGCGGCCTGCTCGGCCTCGAATTCTCGGGCGTCACCTTCGAGGATAAGTTCCTGATAGCCGACGTCCACATGGCGGCCGATTTCCCAACTGAGCGGCGTTTCTGGTTTGCGCCGAGTTTTCATTCCGGACAATCAGCGCTCATGCACCGGCAGCCTGATGACGTCTGGCGCATCGACTTGCAGCTCGGTCCCGACGCCGACGCGCGCGCCGAGCAGGAGCCGGATCGTGTCCGCGCGCGGCTCGACAAAGTGCTCAAGCCGCATGTTTACGAATTGGAATGGGTGTCGATCTACACATTCAACTGCCGCCGGCTCGACCGGTTCGTGCATGGCCGTGTGATCTTTGTCGGCGACGCCGCGCATCAGGTTTCGCCGTTCGGAGCCCGCGGCGCCAATTCCGGCATCCAAGACTCGGAAAACCTAGCGTGGAAGCTCGCCGCTGTGCTCAACGGGGAGGGCGGGGCGGCGTTGATCGAAAGTTATGATCTCGAGCGCATCCAGGCGGCGGACGAGAATATCGGTCACTCGACCCGCTCGACCGATTTCATGTCGCCGCATTCGGGCGCCGAGCGGCGCCTGCGCGACGCGGTGCTGGCTCTGGCGCCCAAAGCCGAATTCGCCCGCCGCATGATCAACTCCGGGCGGCTGTCGCTGCCGAAAGTTTACGACACACCACTGTCGACGCCGGACGAGGACGTCTTTGCCGGCACGGCCAAGCTTGGCGCGCCGCTGCCCGACGCACCGTTGATCCGGCGTGACGGCACCGAAACTCATCTGGTGGAGAGCCTCAGCGGCGGTTTTGAGCTGATCTATGTGGGCGACGCCGGCCGTGAGGCGCGCCTATGCGCGCCCCACGGCATCAAGCTCACGGTTGTCGGCGAAGACCTCCAGGATCGAGAGGGATTGTTCGCGTCACGCTTCGACGCGACGCCGGGGACCGCTTATCTCGTGCGCCCCGACCAGCATTTGTGCGCGCGCTGGCGCGGTTTCAACGCCGCCGCGATTGCGCGCGCGCATATGCGTGCCTTGCAAAGGTGAAGCCGATGCCGAAACTCGTTACCGCCTCGCGATTTTCCGATCCCGACGCCGCCTATCTCGCGCTGGTGCAGGCGCGACGCAATTTAACCGAAACGCAAGCGGCCGAGTTCGACAGCAGGCTCGTTCTCATCCTTGCCAATCACATCGGCGATCTCGGCGTGCTGCAAGAGGCGATTGCGCTGGCGAAAAGCGCTGGGCAAGAAAATTAGGGCGCCGGTGGAGGCGCCCTAATTCATCCCACATCGTCACGCCCGTCACGGAGAGCGGGCGTGACGAATCTCGGATTATCGTGTGCAGGTGATGGCGACGAAGTTGTCGCAATTTGTACCGTGGCAGGAGCCAGGACCGCTCTGCGGGATCGCGCCGGTGATTTCATCGCGATCGACTTTACGGAACGACAACGCCGCGCCGAATTCGTGCGAGCGGCAATAGGAATTCGCCGCCGCCTCGCCGCAAGCCGCGCCGGAAGCGAGGCAACGATTGACGCCATAGCCGTCCGCGTTGTTGGCGATGATGAAGATGCGCTTTTCCGCTTGCGCGGTCGTCGCACCAAACAGGATGGCGGCAAAAGCCAGGACCGCGATCGTGGAACGCATGGAACCCCCAATCGGCGCCGTCCCGGCGCCAAAACTTCGGGATGCACTGAACAGGAAGAATGCGACGGTGCGGTTAAGACCGCGTTAACCCAGTGCGGGAAGCAGATACAGCCGTCCGCTAAGGGTCGATTCGGCGGGCGGAAACAAAGGCTTGACGGCATGGCCGTCCTCGACCATTGTGCGCGCCATGAACGGCCTTATCTGCATCGGCGGCATTCGCCCGGAGATTATTCGCTAGCGTCAAACGCTGGCTGCGGCCGTCTTTTCTCATCGTCGAGATTGTGGACACGCCCGGCCAGCAGGCCGAAGGCGTAATGTCCAAATTCGGCATGGATTTGATTCGACGATGGATCTGAAGCTCTACGATACGCTGACGCGCGAGAAGCGGGTGTTCCGCCCGCTCGATCCGTCGAATGTGCGCATGTATGTATGCGGCCCGACGGTCTACGATTTCGCCCATATCGGCAACGCGCGGCCGGTGATCGTGTTCGACGTGCTGTTCCGGTTCCTGCGGCACGTCTACGGCGCCGATCACGTCACCTATGTGCGCAACATCACTGACGTGGACGACAAGATCAACGCGCGCGCGGCGGAAGAATTCCCGACTTTGCCGCTCAACGAAGCGATCCGTAAGGTCACCGAAAAAACCGACCGGCAATTTCACGACGATGTTGCCGCGCTGGGTTGCCTGCCGCCGACGCACGAGCCGCGCGCGACCGAGCATATTACTGAGATGCGCGTCCTGATCGACCGCTTGGTGAAGTCCGGCAATGCCTATGTCGCCGAGGACAACGTGCTGTTTTCCGTCGCGTCGATGCCGGACTACGGCAGGCTGTCGCGCCGTTCGCTCGATGAAATGATTGCCGGCGCGCGCGTCGAGGTCGCGCCATACAAGCGCGATCCAATGGATTTCGTGTTGTGGAAGCCGTCGAAGCAAGAGGCGGGGAGCGCCGCCGGCGCGACAGGGAAAGCAAACAAATCCGAGCCGGCATGGCCGTCGCCGGCCGGCATCAAGACGCCGGGCCGGCCCGGCTGGCATATCGAATGCTCGGCGATGTCATGGAAATTTCTCGGCGAGACGTTCGACATCCACGGCGGCGGCATCGATCTCGTCTTCCCGCACCATGAGAACGAGATCGCGCAATCGCGCTGCGCCTTCCATACGCCGGTGATGGCGAATTATTGGATGCACAACGGCTTCTTGCAGGTCGAAGGCGAGAAGATGGCGAAGTCGGCCGGAAATTTCGTGACCATCCGCGAGTTGTTGAAAGACTGGCCGGGCGAAGCGGTGCGGCTGACAATGCTGCAGACTCATTATCGCCAGCCGATCAACTGGACCGTTGCAGGCCTGCGCGAAGCGCAAACGACGCTCGATCATTGGTATGCACTGACCGGCGGTGCGGCGCCGGGTTTGTTGTGCGCGGATACGATCGATGCATTGGCGGACGATCTCAATACACCGCGGGCACTTGTGGCCCTGCACGAACTGCGCGGTGAGGCCGCCAAGGGTGCGAAGCCTGCGGCGGCGAGCCTCAAGGCCAGCGCCGGATTGCTCGGCTTGTTGCAATCCACGTCTGAACAATGGCAAGCGTGCCGCCTCGCTTCGACGGACATCGATGAACGCAAGGTTGTCGGCTTGATCGAGGCGCGCAACGCCGCGCGCAAAAGCCGAGACTTCAAGGAATCCGACCGCATCCGCGACGAGCTCGCCAAAATGGGCGTGGTGCTCAAAGACACCAAGGATGGCACGACCTGGGAGGTCGCCCGATGAGCTCGCGTGCTCAAGAAAAGCTCGCCATGCGGCCGATGCTGCCAGCGGACATACCGCTGCTGGCGGAAATCTTTCGCGCCAGTGTCGAACAATTGACCGCTGACGATTACAGCGAGGCGCAGCAGGGCGCGTGGGCATCCGCCGTCGACGACGAGGAAGAGTTCGGCGCGCGGCTTGCCGGCGAGCTGACTTTGGTCGCGACGTTGGGCGGTGCCGCGGTCGGATTCGCGGCGCTCGCGGACAACAGCAAAATCGATATGCTCTACGTGCATCCAGCCGCCGGCGGGCAGGGAGCCGCCGCCATGCTCTGTGACGCGCTGGAAAAACTCGCCACCGCTCGCGGTGCGAAACAACTCGCCGTCGACGCCAGCGACTCCGCGCGCGGCTTTTTCGAACGGCGCGGCTATGCGGCGAAGACGCGCAACACGGTCGCGCTCGGCGGCGAATGGCTCGCCAACACCACGATGATAAAGTCGCTCGCGGCCGCGGCGGTAAAGGGGAGGGCATCGTGAAACGCGACGACATACCGTTCCAGCGCCACTGGCTTTATTATCTCGTGCTCAAATATGGCGTGATCGCGGTGGCCCTTATCGTAACGCTCTACACCGTCCTTCGGCTTTATCGGGGTTAGCGCAGATGCAGCGCGAAACGTTCCTTGGGCTCCGGACGCATCACCTCGTCGTTGCAGTGATCGCCATCGTGCTCGCGGTGGCGCTCGCCTCCAATTATTATCTCTGGTGAAGGTCGGTGATGTCCCGCGAACGGCTTTATTTGTTCGATACTACGCTGCGCGATGGTGCGCAGACCAACGGCGTCGATTTTACCCTCGCTGACAAGCTTGCGATCACGCGC
>JASHSY010000041.1 GCA_030040825.1 Xanthobacteraceae bacterium | reverse complement strand
ATTTTCACTGGCGCGCCCTACGGGAATCGAACCCGTGTTTCCGCCGTGAAAGGGCGGCGTCCTGGACCGCTAGACGAAGGGCGCGGGCCCGCGCCAAGGCGCGGCTGCGAAGGGCGCGACATATAAAGAGGAAACGGGAGAGCGGCAAGCAAGCGCCGCCCGCCGCACTCACCAATGCCCGGTATTGGGCATGGATTTCCAGGGTTCCTTGGGCGGTAACGCTGCGCCCTTCTGCAAGAGTTCGATCGATTGCTTATCGGGCGAGCGCACGAACGCCATCATGCCGTCGCGCGGCGGCCGGTTGATGGTAACGCCGGCCTGCATCAGCTTCTCGCAGGTGGCGTAGATGTCGTCGACCTCATAGGCGAGATGGCCAAAATAGCGAGCTTCCCCATAATCCTCGTTACCCTCCCAGTTATAGGTCAGCTCGACCAGGGGCGCTTCGCGGCTTTGCGGGCCCTTGGCGACCAATTCGCCATCGGCGGGCGCGGCCAGAAACACCAGCGTGAACTTGCCTTTGTCGTCGACCCGCCGGCGGGTCTCTTTCAGTCCGAGCTTATTGCAGTAGAAGTCGAGGGCAGCGTCGAGATTGCGAACGCGCAGCATTGTATGCAGATACCGCATGATGGCACCCTGTTTCGTGTTGAGATTCCGTTCCGTGGGGTTTGCCTAAGCTATGTATGACAGGACCATCAGGGTAGAAAGCATGGCCGCCACCGACTTCTCCGGCGTCATGACCCAACTCAAGGCGATGGTCGAAGAGGCAACCACGATCCTGCCCTTTACCGGGGCCGGCATCTCGACCGAATGCGGCATTCCCGACTTCCGCTCTCCAGGGGGGATTTGGACGAAGAACCGGCCCATCCCGTTCGACGAGTTCCTGGCCAGCCAGGAAGCGCGCAACGAGTCGTGGCGCCGCCGATTTGCCATCGGCGAAGAATTCGGCCAGGCCAAACCGGGCCGTGGGCATAAGGCACTGGCCAGCCTCTATCGCGCCGGCAAGGTACCGGCTGTGGTGACACAGAACATCGACAATCTGCATCAAGCCTCTGGCATTGCACCCGAACATGTCGTCGAATTGCACGGCAATACCACCTATGCCCGCTGCCTTGATTGCGAGCAGCGCTACGAAATTTCCTGGGTGAGGGCGCGCATGCAAGCCGGCAATGGCTGTGCGCCCGACTGCACCACGTGCGGCGGCTTCATCAAGACCGCGACGATCTCGTTTGGGCAGGCGATGCCAGATACCGCAATGCGGCAGGCGGAGGCGTTGACTTTATCCTGCGACTTATTCCTGGCGATCGGCTCCTCGCTTGTGGTGTGGCCCGCGGCCGGATTTCCCTTGATGGCCAAGCGAAATGGCGCCCGGTTGATCATCGTCAACCGGGAGCCGACCGATTTCGACGACGTTGCCGACTTGGTCGTGCGCAGCGACATTGGCACGGTATTCGAGCCGTTTGTCGATGACGCGTCATCCACCGATGTTCACAGGCTGTGACTCTTTTAGCCGAGTGTTGCATTTTTGTGCTTTTCCATCGGACCGCCAGTGTTATCTTCGATTCAACAGATTCGTGATGCGCCCGCGCGGGGCGCCAGCACAGAAGCGGCGGCGGCCACGGCGTCATGGCGTCGGACGGGATCGAACCAAAATCAACCGGGCTTGGCCTAGGCCCCGACGTCGACCTCAGCGACGAGTCGGCGGCGAGTGTTATTGAGGTGTCCGGCGTCATCAAATGGTTCGATGTTGCCAAGGGTTACGGCTTCATCGTGCCCGACAACGGCATGGCCGACGTGCTACTGCACGTCACCTGCCTGCGCCGCGACGGCTATCAGACCGCTTACGAAGGCGCGCGCGTGGTATGCGAAGTGCTGGCGCGGCCGAAGGGCCTGCAGGCATTCCGCGTGCTCTCGATGGACGAATCGACGGCCATGCATCCGGCACAGATGCCGCCGCCGCGAACCCATGTTACCGTCACCCCGACGAGCGGTCTCGAACGAGCGCAGGTGAAATGGTTCAATCGGCTTCGCGGCTTTGGCTTTCTCACGCGCGGGGAGGGCACCCCGGATATTTTCGTGCATATGGAGACGTTGCGCCGGTTCGGCATTGCCGAGTTGCGCCCCGGCCAGTTCGTCCTGGTTCGTTTTGGACCAGGTCCGAAGGGCCTGATGGCCGCCGAGGTACGCCCGGAAAGCGGGCCGCTCGGTCCGGCCTCGCACTAGGCTGCCTCACACCAGGCCGCTTCGCCGCCTTTCTTTCCATTATTGGTGGCCGAGCCCGGTTCGCCGCGTTGGTCGTTTTGGCCATATGCTTTGCTGCCCCGGCGTTCGCTGCCGGCGAAGCGACGCTTGAAATCGTCACCAAAAGTGGTGTGCGCGCCTTCACCGTGGAATTGGCGACCAACGATGCCGAACGCGAACGCGGTCTGATGTTCCGCAAAGAATTGCCCGCGGGCCACGGCATGCTGTTTGACTTCAAGGAAGAGCGGCCGGTCGCGTTCTGGATGCACAACACTTACATCCCGCTCGATATGATCTTCATCCGCGCCGACGGCCACATCCTTAGCATCGCCGAGAACGCCAAACCGCTGTCGGATGCGTTGATCCCTTCGGGCGGTCCGGTGCGCTCCGTGCTTGAGGTCATCGGCGGCACCGCGCGCAAGCTCGGCATTGCTCCGGGCGACCAGGTGGAAAGCCCGGCCTTGCGCTAGTGGTCCGAATTCTGTCCCGCCAGCTAGTGGGTCCAAGCTTCGCGGCGCGGATATGCGAAATTATCGGAATACGAGATGCGCTGGCGAGCGGCTGGTTCGCTCTCGAATACCTGATAGGGGATGCCTTCGCGCTGGCAAAAGGCAACCGCTTCGTCCTTGCTGTCGAATTGCAACCGGATTTGTTGCTTCATGTCGCCCGAACTGGTCCAGCCCATCAGCGGCTCGATGTGGCGCGGCTGCTCCGGTTCGTAGTCGAGCACCCATGCCTTGGTATTGGCTTGGCCGGACTGCATCGCCGTGCGGGCCGGTCGGTAAATGCGGGCGGTCATGAGACTAACTTCCGATGGTAATTCCCGACAAAGCGCAACGAAGTCGGATGGTCGGGGCAGCAGGATTTGAACCTGCGACCTTCTGCTCCCAAAGCAGACGCGCTACCAGGCTACGCTATGCCCCGCCTAGTCGACCGATTCTAACATTCGCATCGCAGTTCGGCCGTCTCTCGTGCGAATGTTTGACATTCGCTTCACGACTTGACCGCTGGGGTAGCGAATGTCAAATCCGCTCCACTAGCGCGCCGTTGGATACACTTTTCGGTGCCGAACGGCAACCGCGCCTGTCGCCTTACGCATTCGGCTGTTCGGCGCCGAGTTGACGACCCTGTGAAGCGGCGCGTTGACGCAAGAGCGACACGAAGCGCTCCTCCGGCATCGGCTGGCCGAGCAAAAATCCCTGTCCGTAATCGCAGCCCATGCTGACCAGCGCGAGCGCTTCCGAAGCTTTTTCGATGCCAACGCCGACCGCGACGATGCCAAAACCGTGCGCGAGGTCAATCACGGTCTTGCATAACGGCGCGTTGATTTTGTCGCTGCCGCAATCGGCTATAAAAGTACGGGCGAGCTTGAGTTCGGCAAACGGCGACTCATTGACCTGCGCCAGCGAGGAATAGCCACGGCCAAAATCGTCGATCGCCAGATAAACGTCGAGCGGCCGAAGTTTTCTGCCGATCTCGCTGGCAAGCGTAAGTTCGGTGACGACCTGTTCTTCCGGCACGTCGATAACGACGCCAGGCCACTTCTCGTATTGTGGACGATAGGTTCGCACGAAGTCGGCGATTGCGACCTTGACCAATGCGCTGACCGGGATGTTCACCGCCAGCCGTAAATGAACTCCGAGCCGTGCGAAAGTGAGGTTGGCTTTGAGTCCGGTTTCGAGCGCGAGCTCGGAGAGCGCGATAAGGTCCGAATCCGTAGCGCCAGGCATGAACGCCGCGGGCATAAGCACGCCCTTTTGCGGGTGGCGCGCCCGGGCAAACGCCTCGACGCCGACCAGCTGTTTCTTGCGCAGGTCGATCTTCGGTTGATACCAGAATTCGATCCAGTTTTGGCGTAACGCTTCTTGCAGTTCGACGCGGGTCGCCACCGGTGGCGGGTGGCCAAGCCGCAAATCCTGCAAAATGGTCAGGACGGCGCCGGTCTGGAACGGCTTCTTGAGCGGGGTAAGCATCTGCAGCCGCTGCTGCTGGCCGATGCTTTTGACATGTTCGAGCACCGCCAAACCGCGGCTGCTCATCAGCTGGACGTAGCCGCAGTAATTCTTTTTGCCGAGTGCAACCACACATTCCATCGCGTCGGTGGATTCGAGCGCGATGTTGAGGAAAACAAGGTCGGGCGAGCGCCGGGCGATCGCGGCGCGGAAACTCTGGCCGTCGGCGAATTCCTCAGTATCCAGTCCGGCGCCATGCAAAACCAGCGACAAAAAATGCCGGATACTGTCGTCGGCATCGACGATAAAGCACAGCCGCGTGCGCGCACCACCGTCGCGCTCGACGGGCTCGCACGTCATCGTGTCGGCGGCTGGTATTACCGGCCGCGCCGCTTTTGTACTCATCACTGGACCTGTCCGGTGGGCGATGTTTGAAGCGAAATTGTTAACCGGTGGTTTCGGCTGTGCCGCGGTTGCTGTCGTGCTGACAGGCGAACCACTCAGCCTTCGGCGTGCAATGTCCTGCCGCCTACCGTCACCGGCTTGGCGTCGATCAGCACGAAGGCCATGATGCAAGGTCGGTCGCCGCGGTTGACCCAGTTATGAATGGTGCCGCGTTGCACCAGGACGTCGCCCGCTTTGAGGTGCACCTCGTGGCCGTCGTCGAGTTGCATATCGATCTCGCCGGCGATGACGATTGCGTAGTCGACCGAGTCGGTCCGATGCATGCGCCGTGCCGCGCCCGGCATGAATTCAATGACGCGGAATACCGTGCCGTTCGCATGTGCGGTGCTGACCTTGCGCGCTCCACCGTCATCCACGCTAGAATTGTCAGCCGGGAATCCTTCGGTCGTCCAAATCACGCTCGCCGATATTCCAGGACGAGGCGTAATCACGTTGGTGGTCGTTTCGTCGATGGCAATGACGGCGTGCCCGCGAACGTCATGGCCGGTTACCACCCGGCGCACCTGCAAACTCATGTCGCACCTCATCCTTGTTGCCAGCGCACAAGCTTCGCACAGGCATCACACAATGTCGTGACCGGCGCACGCTTGGCAGTGGCGACAATTGTGATTGGCCTCCTGCGCGCATTCTGCCCTACACATCGTCCAATCCGATTATCAAGCTCCGCTACAGAACGTCCGGGAGAGACCGATGAAAATCCTGCGCATCTTGTTTGCAATCCCGCTTATGGGTTTGGCGCTGGCCACGGCTCACGCCGCCGAGCCGGCGGTGTCGATCCCGGAGCCGGCAACCGATTTGTCCACACCGTCAGGCGCCGGACCGCAGACCGTAGTGCTGGCGGGCGGCTGCTTCTGGGGCGTGCAGGGTGTTTTCGAGCATACCAAAGGGGTCACCCGGGCCGTTTCCGGTTATTCCGGTGGTAAGAAAGAAACCGCGCATTATCAGATGGTCGGCACCGAGACGACCGGTCACGCCGAGTCGGTTGCGGTAACCTTCGACCCGAAACAGATTTCCTACGGGAAGATTTTGCAGATTTATTTTTCAGTCGCGCACAATCCGACCGAATTGAACTATCAAGGTCCCGATCGGGGGCCGTCGTATCGTTCCGCCATCTTCTACGCCGACGAACAACAAAAACGCATCGCTGAGGCCTATATCGCTCAGCTGGACAAAGCCCGTGTTTTTCCAAGTCCGATCGTGACCAAGCTTGAGCCGCTCACCGGCTTCTTTCCGGCGGAGGATTATCACCAGGACTTTTTGGTGCTGCATCCGTCCTATCCGTACATCGTGTTCAACGATCTGCCCAAGGTGGATAATCTGAAAAAGCTGTTCGCGGACTACTACCGCGATAGGCCGATAACCGTGATGGCCTTGAGCAAGCCGACACAATAATTGCGGTCTCGAATCGCTCCGTGCGATCGCAGCACTGCGGCTAAAGCCTATATGGCCACCGCTGCGTCCCTTTAGTATCTTCCTTTGCATAAGGTGGATCGTGCCAGATCCGCTCGAAAAAATGCATCAAGGGAGACACGCCATGGCTACGATCGCCACATACGCGCCGCTTCCGGAGGCTGCGCACAGCGCCCAACTGCGCAAAGCAGTCATCGCATCGACAATCGGCACTACAATCGAGTGGTACGATTTCTTTATCTACGGCACGGCGGCCGGGCTCGTTTTCGGCAAGCTCTATTTCCCACATGAATCGGTGGTGGCCGGAACGCTCGCTGCTTTTGGAACTTATTTCGTCGGCTTCGTCGCGCGTCCGGTTGGGGCGGTGATATTCGGCCATTACGGCGACCGCATTGGCCGTAAGGCCACGCTGATTGCGACCTTGTTGTGCATGGGCATTGCGACCTTCCTGATCGCTTTTGTGCCCACCTACGCGTCGATCGGCATCTGGGGCGCCGTCCTACTGACCATTCTGCGCGCCCTGCAAGGCATCGGCGTTGGCGGCGAATGGGGCGGATCGGTGCTTCTGGCGATGGAATGGGCGCGTACGCACGGACAGCGCGGACTGGTGGCGTCTTGGCCGCAATTCGGCGTGCCGAGCGGCCTGTTTCTGTCCAACTTGGTGATCCTCGGCGTCAGCGCTTGGACGGGCGACCAATTCCCGGTCTGGGGCTGGCGGATTCCGTTCCTGATCTCCATCGTGCTGGTCGGCATCGGCCTCTGGATCCGTCTCGGCATCCTCGAGACGCCGGTGTTCCAGAAGCTCCTCGATCAGAACAAGATCGAGGAAGCGCCGATCGCCGAAGTCATCAAGAGGCAGCCGCGTGAGATCATCCTCTCGGCTTTGCTACGCATGGCCGAGCAGGCGCCATTCTATATCTTCGCTGCCTTTGTCTTCGCCTACGCAGTTCACACCCTGCACATGTCGCGGGATTTCATTCTTGCCGCGGTGCTGGTCGCGTCTTGCGTCTCGTTCATCACCATTCCGCTGTCCGGGCATATCTCTGACCGTATCGGACGGAGAAAGATGTATCTGATCGGCGCGGCTGTCACCGGCCTGTTCGGATTCCTCTATTTCGGCATGGTGGATACGGCGATCCCGTCGGCGGTGTTCATCGCTATCGTGCTATCGTTCATTCCGCACGATATCATGTATGGACCTCAGGCGGCGCTGATCGCGGAAGCATTTACGCCGCGCTTGCGCTACAGCGGCGCCTCGCTCGGCTATCAGCTTGCCTCCATCATCGCCGGTGGGCCGTCGCCGATCATCGCCGGCGCGCTGTTTGCCGCCTATGCATCAGGTTACGCCATCGCGATCTATATCGCGGCATGTGCGGTGGTCAGCTTGGCTTCGGCGGCGTTCATGCCGGATTATACCGGCAAGGACATTTCGGCGGAGTATGACGCCTGACGCTTGATTCCCACGCGCGCCGTCTCGGCGCGCGTGTTCCCGGTTTGAAAACAACCGTCGGCATGGACAAAGCCGCTGAAAACTCGGTCGCTGAGGGCACGCGCGTGCGGCCGTTTTATTTTCAGCTTTGGTTCCTGGTGCTGGTCGGTATGGCGGTCGGCATCGCGCTCGGCCAGTTCGACCCGGCGCTTGGCGCGCGCATGGAACCGGTGGGAGACGCTTTCATCAAGGCGATCCGCGTGCTGATCGCGCCGATCATTTTCTGCACTGTGGTGCACGGCATCGCCAGCATGGCCAATATGGCCAAGGTCGGCCGCGTCGCCCTCAAGGCGCTCATTTATTTCGAGGTCTTGACCACGGTTGCACTGATCATTGGCCTTGTGGCGGTCAATCTGTTCCGGCCAGGTATCGGTATGAACGTGGACCTTTCACACGTCGATACCTCCAGCGTGGCCTCTTACATCGAAATGACGCACCGGCGCACGGTCACCCAATTTCTTCTCGACATCATTCCCAATACGTTTGTCGGCGCGTTCAGCGAAGGCAACGTGCTGCAAGTGCTTTACATCTCGGTGCTGTGTGGGTTTGCGCTGAGCTGGATGGGAAAGGTTGGCAAACCGCTTGTCGACCTGATCGATGTCGCCTCGCGAATGTTCTTTCGCATCGTCGCCATCGTGATGTGGGCGGCGCCGATCGGTGCGTTCGGCGCTATTGCATTCACCGTCGGCAAGTTTGGCACCGGCTCCCTGGTCTCGCTCGGCAAGCTCATCGTTACTTTCTACGTCACCTGCATCATTTTCATTGTTGTGGTCTTCTGGCCGATTGCACATTGGTGCGGCGTGAGTCTGTGGCGCTTTATTCGCTATATCCGCGAAGAGCTGTTGATCGTGATTGCCACCACGTCGTCGGAAACCGTCTTGCCGCGCATCATTGCCAAGCTGGAGGCGCTCGGCTGTGACGAAAGCGTCGTTGGTCTTGTTATCCCCACCGGCTATTCGTTCAATCTCGACGGCACCTGCCTTTATCTTGCGACCGTGGCGGTGTTTTTGGCGCAGGCGACCAATACGCCGTTATCGACCGAACAACAGATCGGGCTGCTGGCGGTGTTGTTGGTCGCGTCGAAGGGTGCGGCCGGTGTCGCCGGCGCTGCGTTCATTGTGCTGACGGCGACGTTGGCCGCTGTCGGGACCGTTCCGGTCGAAAGCGTGGCGCTGATCCTCGGTGTGCACCGCCTGCTCTCGCAGGGCCTGACGCCGACCAACTTGATAGGCAACGGTATCGCGACCCTTGTCGTCGCCAAGTGGGAGAGGGCGCTCGATGAGCGCCGCATGCAGGAAGCGCTTGGCGGCAACGTAAAATAAAAATCGGCCGCGCTTTCGGCGCGGCCGATCCGTATTGGACTCTATCGACGTTTTTACTCGTAGTTTTTCTTGCAGGGCGGATTCTCACGGCCCGGCGGAACGAACTTGTCGAAAACCGCCTTGGAGAAGCCGAGACGCTCTTGCACGTTCGGGATTTCCTTGACGACTTTGCTGACCAAGTCGCCGTTCGGAGCCTTGACGACTTCGGTGACGAAATTCGTGCCGATCGCCTGGCGGTTCTCGTCAAGCGTAATATGTCCGTTCGGCGCGTCGAGCGAGATCTTGTTTAGCGCTTCGCGGAAGGCCTTGTTGTTGTTGCTGAGATCGCCCTTGACCTGGTCGAGCGCCTTGAACATGGCGTCGGCCGAGTTGTAATAATTGATTGCAAGCAGCGAGGGGCCGGCAAACGCATTCTTAAAGTAGCCGGTCTTCGCGTGTTGCTGGTAGGCTTTCACGAACGCCTGCCATTTCGGGTTCGGATCGTTATCCGCCATGCCACTGGCGGCAATCGTGCCGATCAGGGCGTCCTTGGCCTTGCCCTTCGACGACAGCACGGTCTGGTCGACCATGATCGAGCCGCCGATCAGGTGGGCGTGCCCGCCCGCCTGTTGGTATTGATTGAGGAAGTTCACGGCGTCCGCGCCGCCGAGACCGAGATAAATTGCGTCGACGTCTTCCGAGAGAAGCTGTGGAATGTAGGACGCGAAGTCCTTGGTGCCGAGTGGCACCCACAGGCGTTTGGTGATCTGACCACCCGCCTTGCAATATTCGAGCACCAGCCCCATCACCTGCGTGTAGACGAAGGCATAGTCCTCGCCGATCGTCGCGATCTTCTTATAGTGTTTGACGTTGTAGGCGTAGTCGCCAAGGCCGGCGTGCCACTGCGCACCGTCCAAATTGGTGCGATAGAAGTTCGGCGACGGGGTGATGCCGGCGGACGGATCGCCGTAAGTCGTCTCGAGCGCGCCGGACGCGGCGTTCATAAACGTCATTTGAGGTTGGGTCTTCGAGTAGTCCCGGATCGCGATGCCTTCCGCGCCCGAAAGCGGGGAGATCATCATGTCGACCTTGTCTTGCTCGACGAGCTTCTTTGCAGCGCGCACCGCCGAATCCGGACTTGCGTCCGTTGAGCCGACAATAGTCTCGATCTCCTTGCCGCCGGCCTTGCCGCCGTGCGCTTCAACTGCAAGTTCGTAGCCGCGCATGCCGTCCTCGCCAAGCACCGTATAAGTGCCTTCGAGGGTCGCAGTAACGCCCACCTTGAGTTTGTCGGCCGCGTTTGCCGATCCGGTTGCGGCGAGAGCGGCAAATCCGGCCGCGGTCGCCAATAGCAAGCCTTTGCGCATGAGGTTCCCTCCTGATGATGAGCGCGTCGCGACGGCGCTCCTATTTGAATCGACCGATTGCGCGTGCACGTTATGTCGGGGGATGACCGTCGCCCCGCTTTCGGCCGAGCAGAAATCGTAGCAGCGGCCGGGTCGCGGCGACAAGACGCGCCGAAGCAAAGGTGGCCGTGACGGCGTGTCTAGCAGTCTGATTCTGGGCTCGTTGGCGCAGCGCCGAAACGGGGAAGGCGGTGCCAGGTCGTCGGGCCCACTTGTCAATCCCAGCCGAAGGTCGTTTAATCTAGCAAATAAAACAACGATATGCGTTGTGGGAGGTCGGCTCATGAGTACGGCGCTGGCCGTATGCCATGGATCGTTTGGCCGGGTGACGGTCTATCGGCTTGATAAGCCTATGCGCACCCATGCCCATCGCGAAGGGCACCTGACATTTTTGTTGAGTGGGCCGCCGGCCGTTGTGACGATCGACGAAATTCCGTATCTCGTCGATCAGGGCGCCGGCGTGGCGATTAACCCGTGGCAGCCGCACTCTTTTCAGCCGACATCTGCCGATCAGCCGGCGGTCTTTTTGGTCACTTATATCTGCGACCGCTGGCTCGATAGAGATCGGGAAGGGCGGGGTAGTCTGCGCTTCGGCGGCAACGCGCTCCGCGTCGGCACGACATTGCGTTCGATCTGCGCGAGTCTTGCGCATGTGCTGGTGACCAATGCCAGTTACCGCATCGTTAATCGCTATTTAAATCAACTCTTTGACGCCAGTTTTGACGAGTCCTGGCGAAGCATTCGGAAACCCGATTTGCCGCGGCGGCGGGAAGCCCCGATCGATTTTCGCGTGCGTAAATCGTTGCGCATCTTGGACGACGGGCTGGGGCAGGGGATCGAGCTTGACGCGGTAGCGCGCAACGCGGGGCTGTCGCGGCCGCATTTCTTCAAGCTTTTCAGAGAGAACACCGGCGTCACGCCCGCGCTTTATGCGAACACCATGCGGATCGAACGCGCGCTCGACCGGCTGACTGCTTCGCAGACCTCGATCACCGACATCGGTTACGAGTTGGGTTTTTCCTCGCAGAGCCACTTCACCCATTTCTTCTCGTCCCATGTCGGGATAGCGCCCACGCAATACCGGACCATCGCCAGGGTCGTCAGCGAGTAGGCCGGCCGCGAAAATCAGACTATCGAGCATGCCTGGCTGCCTCTGCTCAGGTAGTTTTTGCTCGTGCGGAGGATCTGTTGACGACAATATTCGACAATGAGCCGCGAACCGAGGCTGCTACGCGCGGCGACGCGTTCGGCCGCTGGATCGGCAGCCATCCTGTTTGGGCGTTGGTCATTGCGGTGGCGGTCATATTTGCTTTGTGGCTGGTGCTGGCGCCGTGGCCGGCCGGCCTCGAGCAAGTGTTCGGCAAAAAACTGATTTTCATCAACGCGCTGTTCAACGGCATTACCCTCGGCGGCCTTTATTTTTTGGTTGCCACCGGCTTCACGCTGATTTTCGGCCTGATGCGCAATGTCAATCTCGCGCACGGCTCGCTGTACTTGTTCGGCGGCTACATGGGCTACGAAGCCACGCAATGGACCGGATCGTGGTTGTTTAGCTACGTGATCGCCTTTTTGAGCTGCGCCGTCGTCGGCATCGCCATGCAGTTCTTTATCTTCCGCCGCATGGAGGGGCAGGATCTGCGACAGACCCTGGTGACGCTCGGCTTGTCGATCGTCTTCTCCGACCTCATGGTGTGGGTCTGGGGCGGCAACGCCATTCAGATCGACACGCCCGACTATTTGGACGGTCCGGTCGTGACGCCGATCGTGGTGGCGGTTAGATCAAGCGGCGAAACCGTCTTTCTCTACTATCCGGCGGTGCGGCTCGTGATTTTTGCTGCCGCGGTTGTAATCGGAGTGGGAATGTGGCTGGCCCTCAACCGCACCCGGGTCGGCGTGATGATCCGGGCCGGTGTTGACGACCGCGACATGCTTTCAGTTCTTGGCTATCGCGTGCAACTTTTGTTTGTTGCTGTGTTCGCCTTCGGCGCCGGACTTGCCGGTATGGCCGGCATTGTTGGCGGTACATTTCAGTCGCTTTCGCTTGGTGAAGATTCGCATTTCTTGCTGGCGTCGCTGGTGGTCGTCATTGTCGGCGGTATGGGATCGATACCCGGTGCGGCCATCGGCGCGCTCATCATCGGTCTCTCCGAGCAGATCGGCACCGTCTATTTTCAGAATTACTCGACTGTCTTGAGTTTTCTGATCATGGTCATCGTGCTCGCGCTGCGACCACAGGGACTTTTGGGGAGACGCTGATGGCGCTGGCGGAAACCACCCGGCAAGCGCCGCTAGGCGTAGGCGAAGCGCAGCGCGGCGGCGAATTTGGACGTTGGGTGTCGCGCCACGCGGCGATCCTTTTGCTTGGCGTTTTCATGGTGATTTTCCCCGCCATAGCCAACGATTTCTTCCTTCGGCAGATCGCCGGCTGGACGATGATCCTCGGAATGATCGCGCTGTCGTTGATGTTTCTCGGCGGCTACGGCGGCATGGTCAGCTTGGCGCAAATGACCGTCGCCGGCGTCGCTGGCTACATGATCGCCGTGCTTGGCGTGAGTTCGCTCCCCAAGGTCAGCTTCTTTTGGCCGTGGTGGGTGGCCGCGCCGCTGGCGATCGCCATAGCCGTTGCCTTCGGCACGCTGGCAGGTGCGCTCTCGGCCCGTACCGAGGGCATTTACACGATCATGATCACACTGGCGCTGGCCACGTCGTTCTTTTATCTCACCTTGCAGAACTGGCCGATTTTCAACGGGTTCAACGGCTTTACCACCATTCCGGCCCCGCATTTTTTTGGCGTGCACTGGGGCGATCCAGTTCCGCTTTATTACATGATCTTGTTCTTTGCGGCGCTGAGCTATGCCGCCGTCTTGTACGTGTCCCGCTCGCCGTTTGGCCTTGCGCTCCAGGGCGTCCGTGACAATCCCCGTCGTATGGAAGCAATCGGATATAACGTAACGGCCCACCGCATCGCCGCCTATGCCTTTGCCGCCTTTATTGCGGCGATCGGCGGAATTCTGCTGGTCTGGCAAAACAATCAGATTTCCCCGTTCTCGGTCGACGTTGGTGTCGTCATCAATCTTCTGATTATCGCCGTGGTAGGCGGTCTCGGCCATCCGATCGGCCCGTTCATCGGAGCATTCATCTACGTGATCCTTCGCACGTTCGCGCTGGATGCGCTGGTTGCGGTCGGTCTCGACGGGCGACGCTTCCAGACTCTTATCGGTCTCGGGTTTCTCATTATCGTGCTGTTTTCGCCCGACGGCGTCGTCGGTCTATGGCGCCGCTGGGCATCGCGGGTAGGCGCTTCTGACGGCAGGAGCGGCCGGTGAGTTCGATCGCCGAACGATTGGCCGCCGCTGGCACCGGCAACGCGATTGAATTGCGCGGGGTAAGCCGCTTGTTCGGAGCGTTGCGCGCCCTGACCGACATTACACTGAGCGTGCGGCCAGGCGAACGCCGTGCCGTGCTAGGCTCGAATGGCGCTGGCAAGACGACGCTGCTTAACTGCGTGACCGGCGATTTTCCACCCACGTCCGGCACCGTGCGCTTCTTCGGCGAAGACGTCACCGTGCTGCCGCCGCACGAGCGCATTCGCCGCGGACTACGGCGCACATACCAGATTTCGCTGCTGTTCCAGCGACTGACCGTACGGGATAACGTCTATCTCGCCTGCCGCGGCGTCTCGCGCAGCCGCTTCTCACTGGTCCGCACTCGCGCGAGCGACCCGATCATGCAATCGGTCGCCGAACTCGTCGCCCTCGTTCATCTGGAAGATGTGGCCGATCGCCTGGTCGGCGAGTTGGCACACGGCCAGCAACGCCAGCTCGAAATCGCGCTCGCGCTGGCGGGCGCGCCGCGCTTCATCCTATTCGACGAACCGGCGGCGGGATTGTCTCCAAACGAGCGGCGCGACCTCGTCGCCATCCTGACCGCGCTTCCCGCCCATATCGGCTACATCATCATCGAGCACGACATGGATGTGGCGCTGCGCGTCGTCGAAAGCGTCACCATGATGCACAACGGCCGCATCTTCAAAGAAGGCGCACCGGCGGAAATCGAAGCCGATCCGGAAGTGCAGGAATTGTACCTTGGGGGCGGTCATGGTTGAGCGTCGACCGCCGGATTTGCTCGAAATCAGGGGACTGAACGTCTTCTATGGCCGCAGCCACGCCCTTCAAGGTGTCGACCTGAAGCTTGAGCAAGGTGTGCTCTCGCTGGTCGGCCGCAACGGCATGGGCAAGACGACATTGTGCAAGGCGATTGTCGGCTTGATCCCGGTCGCCAGTGGTTCGATCCGCTTTATGGGCCAGGAACTGGTCGGACGCACGCCGGCAGAGATCGCGCGGCTCGGCGTTGGTTACGTGCCGCAGGGCCGCCGGTTGTGGCCGTCGCTGACGGTTGACGAGCACTTGCAGCTCGCTGCCGGCGGCAATCGCTCGAACTGGACCATTCCGCGCATCTACGAGGCATTTCCGCGGCTGGCGGAACGGCGCACCAATCGCGGCAACCAGCTTTCGGGCGGCGAGCAGCAAATGCTTGCCATTGCGCGGGCATTCCTGCTCAACCCGCGTCTTCTTATCATGGATGAACCGACCGAAGGCCTCGCTCCGGTCATTGTCCAAAGGGTCGAGGAAATTCTGCTCAATCTCGGTGCGGAAGGCGACATCGGCGTCTTCGTTGTCGAGCAGAATATCGGAGTCGCCACCGCGGTTGCCGAAAAAGTGGCGATCATGATCAACGGCCGGGTCAACCGGATCATGGAGGCGGCCCGGCTGGAGGCCGATCGCGATCTGCAACAGCGCCTCTTGGGCGTCGGTCAGCACGGTGCGGAAGAGCCGCTCGACAATGCCGACCAGGCACCGCAGCCGGAGCGCGAGGGGCGCGTCGCCAAGCCCCGCGGTCCGATCAGGGTCTACAATTCCAATCCGGTCTTGCCGACGCGCTGGTCGCAACCGGCGCCGTCGGCCCAGATCGAAACTAGCGCGCGAACCCGTACCACGGCGCCCGAGCCGGCGGCGATCGCGTCGGCGCCTGCCGTTGAATTGCGGCCGATCCATCGCGGCGGCGTGGCGCCGGTCATCGTTGCTGGCACGCTCGACACCAAAGGCGACGAGCTTCGCTTCATCCGCGACCAGATTGCCGGCGCCGGCGTGCGTGTCTTGCTGGTCGATCTGTCGACGTCCGGCAAACCGTCGCCGGCGGATGTACCGCCGCACCACGTTGCCACTTACTTTCGCGGCGGGCCGAATGCCGTGTTTACCGGCGACCGCGGCGGTGCGATCACCGCAATGGCGCAAGCCTTCGAAACCTGGATCAAGCGGCAGGAGCCGGTCGGCGGGCTGATTTCGGCCGGCGGGTCGGGGGCAAGCTCGCTGGTCGCTCCTGCCATGCGGGCGC
Source organism: Xanthobacteraceae bacterium (assembly GCA_030040825.1). Lineage (GTDB taxonomy): Bacteria > Pseudomonadota > Alphaproteobacteria > Rhizobiales > Xanthobacteraceae > BOG-931. Next base: position 989 of record JASHSY010000041.1, on the reverse strand, counting down.
TGCCGATCGGCGTGCCGAAGGTGCTGATCTCGTCGGTGGCCTCGGGCAATGTCGCACCCTATGTCGGGCCGTCCGACATCCTCATGCTTTATTCGGTGACCGATGTCGCCGGCCTTAATTCGGTGTCGCGGCAGATATTGGCCAATGGTGCCGCGGCAATCGTCGGCATGGTGAAGGCGCGCGCAGCCGCCGGTGCAGAGCGCGAGCCGGCGCCGCGCAGCAACGGCAAGCCTGCGATCGGTCTCACCATGTTTGGTGTCACGACGCCGTGCGTCGACGCCATCGTTCATGCTCTGGAAGACGATTTCGAGTGCTTGGTTTTTCACGCCACCGGCGTCGGCGGGCAATCGATGGAGAAGCTCGTCGATTCCGGGGCACTCTCGGGAGTGATCGACATCACGACGACGGAGGTCTGCGATCTCCTGCTTGGCGGCGTATTGCCGGCGACCGAGGATCGCTTCGGCGCAATCGCGCGCACGCGTATTCCGTACATCGGCTCGTGCGGCGCGCTCGACATGGTCAATTTCGGGCCAATGGAGACTGTGCCCGAGCGCTACCGCGGCCGCACGCTGCAAGTCCACAATCCGACCGTCACGCTGATGCGGACGACGCCGGAGGAAAATGCGCGGATCGGACGCTGGATCGGCGAGCGGCTCAATCGGATGGATGGGCCGGTGCGCTTTTTTCTGCCGGAAGGTGGTGTCTCGGCGCTCGACGAACCGGGGCGACCGTTCTCCGATCCGAACGCGGACTCCGAGTTGTTTCGGGCGCTCGAAGATACCGTGCGGCAGACCGCGACCCGTAGGCTCGTCCGCATGCCGGAGCACATCAACGATCCGCGCTTTTCCGATGCGGTCGCCGCCGAGTTCCGCCGGCTGTTTGGCGGCCGGCTGACACGTCGCCGGGCGAGGGGATAAACAATGGCCCGCATCCCGCGCTCCGAAATTCTCGCCCGCTTCCGCGCCATGAAAGCGCGCGGCGAGCCGATC
>JASHSY010000040.1 GCA_030040825.1 Xanthobacteraceae bacterium | reverse complement strand
TCGATAATCTGCATGGCGCGCACTTTCGGCGCGCCGGAAACCGTGCCGGCAGGGAAGCCGGCCGCCAGCGCGTCGAGCGGATCGCGATCGGCGCGTAGCTTGCCCTCGACGTTGGAGACGATGTGCATCACCTGACTGTAGCGCTCGATGAAGAATTGGTCGGTGACCTCGACGCTGCCGATCTCGGCGACGCGGCCAACGTCGTTGCGGCCAAGATCGAGCAGCATCAGATGCTCGGCACGCTCCTTCGGATCGGCCAATAATTCTTCTTCCAGCGCCTTGTCTTCGTGCGGCGTCGCTCCGCGCCGCCGCGTGCCGGCGATCGGGCGGATGGTAACGGTGCCGCCGCTTACTTTGACGAGGGTTTCCGGACTTGAGCCGGCGACCGCAAACGAGCCGAAATCGAGGAAGTACAGATAAGGCGATGGATTGACCCGGCGTAGCGCGCGATAAAGCGCGAACGGCGCCAGCTTGAACGGCGCCTCAAACCGCTGCGACAACACGACCTGAAAAATATCGCCGGCGAAAATGTATTCCTTGGCGCGCAGCACCATCCGTTTGAATTCGTCGGCGGTAGTGTTGGAGCGTGGCGCGACGTCGAGCGGTCCGGTATCGGTCTCGCCCGCGGATTTGTCGAGCGGTCGGTCGAGCGCGTCGACGATTCCGGCCAGTCGCTCGACCGCCCGCGCGAGCGCCGTCTTCGCGGTCACACCGGTTTGCGGGCGCACCGGTGTAACCACGGTAATAGTGTCTTCGACAGCGTCGAAAACGATAACGAGAGTAGGGCGCACCAGGATTGCGTCGGGCAAGCCAATCGGGTCGGAACCAGGCGCGGCCAGCGTATCCTCCATCAACCGCACCATGTCATAGCCGAGATAGCCGAACACGCCCGCCGCCATCGGCGGCAGCATTTCCGGCAGGACGATGCGACTTTCGGCGATCAGCGCGCGCAGTGCCTGCAGCGGCGGCGCGTTTGCCGGCGTGAACGCGTCCGCCTGATTCTGCGGCGTGCGGTTGAGCTCGGCGCGGGCGCCGCTGACGCGGAAAATAAGATCCGGCTCAAGTCCTATGATGGAATACCGGCCGCGGGTTTCGCCGCCTTCGACCGACTCCAGCAAGAAGCTCATCGGCGAGGCGTTCTTCGTGATCTTAAGGAACGCCGAAACCGGCGTTTCCAGATCCGCCACCAGCGCGGTCCATACCACCTGCGGCTCGCCGGCGGCGTAGCGCGCGGCAAACGCTGCGGCCGACGGCTCGATCTGCATATCTAGTTGATATCCGGCGCGCTGTTGCCGAGCGCCTGTTCCAAAGCCGTCCGATTGACGCTGAAGCCGAGATTGTCCTCGACCGAGGTGACATACTGTCCCTGAATATCGTCGGTGATCTGTCTCTTCACGACATCTTCGATGCTTTTGACCTCGACAAGATTGGTGTCGGGTTTCGGGTCAACAATTCCGGTGACGCGGAACACGTACCACTGTTCCGGCTGATCGCCCTCGACGCTGTCGAAGCCATCCTTGGCGGTGTGAAATACCGCAACGATAATTTTCGGCGAAACGCTGTTGCCTGCGGTCTGGCGCTTGACCTTTTCGGCCGTTTGCACGGTCAGGCCGTCAGCCTTCGCAACCTCGTCGAAAGGTGTGCCGGCTTTGAGCTTGTCGAGAATTTCGGACGCCTTGGCTTTCAATCGCGTCGCGATCTGCTCCTCGCGCCAATGCGCCTCGACTTCGCTCTTGACCTCGTCGAGCGTGCGATCATGCGCCGGCGTGATACCGGTCACCGCGTACCAGACGTAGCCGCCATCGGTCTCGATTGGGTCGTTGTCGACGCCGACATCGGAATTGAAAGCGGCGCTCACAACCTGTCCGGCGTGTGGAAAATTAGCGACCTTGCCGCTTAGGTCACGCCCGGAACGGTCAACATCGAGGTTGCCGACCGGAAGCTTCAATTTCTGCGCCGCTTGTTCCAGCGAAGCTCCGCCGGCGCGGTCATCCTCGATCTTGTCGTGCAGGCTTTGCACGTCGGTCTTGGCGCGGTCCGCGGCAATGTCGTTGCGGATCTGCGTTGAGACCTCGGCGAATGGTTTGTCCACTTCCGGCTCGATTTTGGTCACTGTCACGATCGCCGTGCCGAAGCGCCCCTTCACCGGCGCGCTCACCTCACCGTCCTTGAGCGCGAAAGCGGCATCGGCGACCGCAGGATCGATGATGTCCGATTTCTTCACCGTCCCAAGCTCGGTATCGGATGGCTTCAAGCCCCGCTCGGCCGCAAGCGCGGCGAAAGTCGTGCCTTCTTTGAGCTTCGTCTCCGCAGCATCGGCGTCCGCCGGGTTGGGAAATACCATCTGCTCGACCTGCCGACGCTCGGGAATGATGTAGCGGCTGCGATCCTTCTCATAGGCCGCTTTGATGTCGGCATCGGATATCTGCATCCAGGGAGCAAGATCGGCAGGGGTGACCGACACCGTCACGATCTTGCGGTACTCCGGCGCCCGGAACAGGATTTTGTGCGCTTCGAAATAGGTTTTGAGCTGGTCCGCCGTCGGCTGCGGAATATCGCCGGCCTGCGCCGGGCCGAGCGTCACATATTCGATACTGCGCTCCTGGTTCTGGAACTGGTTGATAGCCGCGAGCCAGGCGTTGGGAACTTGCAAGCCGCCGGAAAGCGAGTCGATGATTTGCCGGCGCAAAGTCACGCGCCGCTGCTCGGACATAAAGCGCTGCTCGTTGTAGCCGGCGTCGCGCAGGAGCTGCTCGAACCGCACCCGATCGAATTTTCCGGTCGGCCCGAGGAAAGCTTTGTCGCTGGTGATCTGGCGGACGATTTCCGCATCGGAAACGCCAAGCCGCATTTGCCGCGCGCGCTGGTCAAGCGCGGATTCGGCGATCATGTTGCCGAGGACCTGCCGATCGAGCCCGATCGCCTTGGCCTGCTCCGGCGGCAACGGGTGCCCGACCTGGCGCTGGATTTGTTGCAAGCGGTCCTGGTACGCGCGGCGGAACTGGTCGATGCCGATTTCCGTGTGGCCGATCTTCGCCAGCGTCGAGCGACCGAAACCGCGAAAAATGTCGTTAATGCCCCAGATTGCGAAGCTGACGACCAACAGTCCCAACACCACGCCCATGACGGCGCGGCCGAGCCAATTGGTGGAGGCTTTGCGAATACCTCTGAGCATTGAGCATCATGTCCTGCGCGTGACGTGAATAGCCGGGCTCAACCGCCGCGGCGGCGCACTATAGGGACCGCGCCGGGCGCCTGCAACTGACGGGATTTCCAAGCAAATCGTTCAGCTAAACGCCTCTTTTCGGCGGGCAAGGCCTCTGCTATCGGCTGTTTGTCGCATCCGCTCGCGACCCCAGATCAGAGAAGAGAAAGCGAGAGATTATGGCCCGCCGCCCATTGCTCGCCGGTAACTGGAAAATGCACGGCCTGCAAAGCGCCATCGGCGAACTCAAGACAATCATCGCCGCCGCCGATGGGTTGGCGAAGCTAGACCTGATGGTCTGCCCGCCCGCCACTCTGATCGCGACCTTTGCCGCGGCCGCACGAGGCTCGCGCGTTCTGATCGGCGGTCAGGATTGCCACGCTTTGCCTGCCGGCGCCTATACCGGCGACATTTCGGCGGAAATGCTCAAGGATGCCGGCGCCGCCGCTGTCATCGTCGGCCACTCTGAACGCCGGCAATACCACGGCGAAACCGACGAAACCGTGCGAGCGAAGGCGCGGGCGGCGCACCGTGCGGGATTGCTTCCTATTATTTGCGTCGGCGAAACCCGAGCAGAGCGTCAGGCTGGAAGCGCGCTCATGGTCGTGCGTGCGCAACTCGACCGCTCCATCCCCGACGATCTGACGGAGGTTGTCATTGCTTATGAGCCGATCTGGGCCATCGGCACCGGACTGACGCCGACGCCGCCCGATGTTGCGGAAATGCACGCCACCATGCGCGAATGGCTGGGCCGCCGCGGTGAGGTCAAGCTTCTCTATGGCGGCTCGGTCAATCCTGCCAATGCCGCGGAACTGCTGACTGTGGCCAATGTCGACGGGGCGCTGGTCGGCGGCGCGAGCCTTAAGGCCGAGGAATTCCTGGCGATTGCCGGCGTTTACCGCTAAGGGAAGCGCGCCGGCGTGCCCGTAGAAAATCCGCGTTGGATCATGTAGAGAGCCGCCCGGCTCCCTATATGGGGGTCGCGGCATGGCCGTGAGCGGAAACAATCGATGCTGACTGTCGTTATCGTTGTCCACTTGATGATCGTCGTCGCCATGATCGGCGTTGTGCTGCTGCAAAAATCCGAAGGCGGCGGCCTCGTCAGCTCGTCGAACAGCGGATTCATGACCGGCCGCGGCACCGCCAACGTCCTCACCCGCACGACTGCGGCGCTCGCCATTGGATTCTTCGTGACCAGTCTTGCTTTATCGTGGCTTGCCGGCCTGGGCCGCCATCCGGCCTCGATTATCAGCCCTGGCCAACCCGCAACCCAGCAGGCGCCGGGCAACCGGCCCGAAGCGCCGCTGAGCCAAAGCGGCCATGGCGTCCTCGACCAGTTGCGCGCCAAGGGCCCCCCAGGGCCGGCACCGGCCGAACCGGCGCCCAGCGGACCGCAAGTCCCGCAGTCGAAATAGGCCTCCATGCAATGGCGCAGATGATGACCCCCGCAGTATCCACAAAGCCTGCGGGAAGAGCTTCCGCGCGACCTGACGATTCCACGGCAGCCTTCGGCGATTGCAGGGTTTTTCGCGGGGATTTCAAGACTTGCGCGGCTGCCATTCCGGAATATCGCTCGTCGAATCGGGCGATCGGCAGTAAGGGTTAAGTCCCATGGCGCGGTATATTTTTATCACCGGCGGCGTGGTTTCCTCCCTGGGTAAAGGTCTCGCTTCGGCGGCGCTCGGCGCGCTCCTGCAAGCGCGCGGCTACAAGGTGCGGCTGCGCAAGCTCGACCCCTATTTGAACGTCGATCCGGGCACCATGTCGCCCTATCAGCACGGCGAGGTTTTCGTCACCGACGACGGCGCCGAAACCGATCTCGACCTCGGTCATTACGAGCGCTTCACCGGCCGGCCGGCGACGCGCATGGACAACATCACCACCGGCCGCATTTATCAGGACATCCTCAACAAGGAACGTCGCGGCGACTATCTCGGCGCCACCATCCAGGTCATCCCGCACGTCACCAACGCCATCAAGGACTTCATCCGCGCCGGCAACGAGGACTTCGATTTCGTGCTGTGCGAAATCGGCGGCACCGTCGGCGACATCGAAGGCCTGCCGTATTTCGAAGCCATCCGGCAGATGGGTAACGATCTGCCGCGCGGCCACGCGGTCTATATTCACCTGACGCTGATGCCATTTATCCCAAGCGCCGGCGAATTGAAAACCAAGCCGACCCAGCACTCGGTGCGCGAACTGCGCGCCATCGGCATCCAGCCCGATATCCTGCTTTGCCGCTCCGACCGGCCGATCCCGGCAAGCGAGCGCAAAAAACTCGCGCTGTTCTGCAACGTTCGCGAAAGCGCGGTGATCGAGGCGCTCGACGTCGACAATATCTATGCGGTGCCGGAGGCCTATCACGCCGGCGGACTCGACGACGAAGTGCTGGCCGCCTTCGGCATCGAAAAGCCGCCGGCGCCCGATCTCGCCACCTGGCGCGTGATCAACGAGCGCATCCGCAATCCGGAAGGC
>JASHSY010000369.1 GCA_030040825.1 Xanthobacteraceae bacterium | reverse complement strand
CCAGCCGTTGCAAGCTTCCAATCCTTGCGCTAGCGCGCCAATGCGGTGGATCGAGCCGACATTGTCGCCGAGCGCAATCGCGCCATCGGCGCGCACCAGCGCGCGATGACGCTTCTTGGCGTCGACGAGCCTGACGCCCGGGGCCACCAGCCCGCGCTCGAGCAACGCCGAGAACGGCACGCGCGGCGCCTCGCGCGCGGTCATGAAGACGGCAAGCGCCGGTTCGGCCATTGGCTCGACCGTCGCGATGCGCCTTTCGGCGGCGGTCGCATAGTCAGCCTCGCGCTCAAAGCCAATAAAGCGCCGCCGCAGCCGGTGCGCGACCGCCCCGGTTGTGCCGGTGCCGCAAAACGGGTCGAGTACGAGGTCGTCGGGCCGTGACGCGGCCAGGATCACCCGTGCCAGCAGCGCTTCGGGCTTCTGCGTCGGATGCAGCTTCTTGCCGTCCCGGCCTTTCAGTCGCTCTTCGCCGGTGCACAGCGGAATGAACCAGTCGGAGCGCATCTGTACGTCGTCGTTGCCGGCCTTCAGCGCCTCGTAATTGAATGTGTAATTGCGCTTTTCGGCGTCACGCGCCGCCCAGATCAACGTCTCATGCGCGTTGGTGAAGCGGCGACCGCGGAAATTCGGCATCGGATTCGATTTGCGCCAGACGATGTCGTTGAGGATCCAGAAGCCGAGATCCTGCATCAGCGCGCCGACACGGAAGATGTTGTGGTAGGAGCCGATCACCCATAGCGTCGCCGCCGGTTTCATGACGCGGCGGCAGGCGGTCAGCCAGGCGCGGGTGAAATCGTCATAAGCGGAAAAGCTGGCGAATTTGTCCCAATCGTCGTCAACCGCGTCGACACGCGAATCGTCGGGACGCTTGAGATCGCCCTGGAGCTGCAAATTGTACGGCGGATCGGCGAAAACGAGATCAACGGACGCGGCCGGCAGCTTTGCCATCTCGGCAACGCAATCGCCGACAAGGATGCGGGCGGATGCTTTCGTTTCGCGGGACTCAAAACTCACGCGGGGCGCCCTGACGGACGCCCCGCGACGCGACACAACCATGACTCAGAACTCTGACTCAGGCGACGCGATCGGCGACGCGGGACCTACAACCGACAATGTGGAAGATGCCGCACCAAGGTAAAAATCGAGTTACTTGGCGAGGTCTCTTGCTAGGCAATAAATGCCGGGAAACACTTGGTTAATTCGTGTCCCACGGTGGTACAATTAAATATGATAAAAGACTGGCGAGGTAGCGCGCGCGGGGGCTCGCGGAAGGAGAATGGTGGATGCGCACGGATGACTTTCGTCCCAGCACCAATGTCGAAGACGATCGCGAGGGTAGCGGTTCGCGCGGCGGTTTTCCGGGCGGGACCGGCGGACTAGGCATCGGCACCGTCATCATCATCGGACTGATCAGCTGGTATTTCGGTATCGATCCGAGCGTGCTGCTCAACGGCGCACAGATCCTCACCGGCGGCACGTCCACGCAGCAGAGCGGTCCGGCGCCGCCGGTTGCCGCCGGCACGCCGACCGATCCGACCGGCAAGTTCGTCGCCCGGGTGCTCGGCGATACCGAGGATCGCTGGAAGGAAATCTTCGCCGCCAACGGGCGGACCTACCATCCGCCTCGGCTTCGCCTGTTCAAGAATGTCGAGCAGACGCCATGTGCGTTCGCGCAATCGGCAATGGGGCCGTTTTACTGCCCGCGCGACAAGCGTATCTACCTCGATCTATCCTTCTTCGACGATCTGGAATACAAATTCGGCGGCTGCGCCAACAGCAACGTCTGCAAGTTCTCCGAGGCTTATGTGATCGCCCATGAGGTCGGTCATCACGTACAGGATGAGCTAGGCCTGCTGCCGCGGGTGATGGAAATGCAGCAGGCGTCCGCCAGCAAGGTCGAGCAAAACCGGCTGCAGGTGCGTGTGGAGCTACAGGCGGATTGTTACGCCGGCGTCTGGGCGAAGCGGGCGGAGCAAAAGCGCGATTATCTCGATCCCGGCGATCTCGACGCGGCGTTGCAGACCGCTGCCGCCATCGGCGACGACCGCCTGCAAAAGCAGGCGCAGGGCTATATCGTGCCGGACGCCTTCACCCACGGCACCTCGGAGCAGCGCCGGCGCTGGTTTATGAACGGGTTTAACGCTGGCGATCCGAAAGCCTGCGATACAATGTCGGCGAACCCGCTTTAGAATGACCTCTCCCCGCGCATGGGGAGAGGTTGGATTGCGAGCAAAGCGATGCAATCCGGGAGAGGGCGCGTTGCCGCGAGTCTGAGCTTTGCGGTCAGGCCCCCTCACCCCAACCCTCTCCCCGCACGCGGGGAGAGGGGGCGCGCGCCGCTTGGCAGGGATCGTGCTTGACCCTAAAGTGACTTTTAGTTGCGTACAGGTGTGACCGATGCCCGGCGTTGACGAGAGCAAAGAGTTCGTGCCGCTCAAAATCGCGGTGCTGACGGTCTCCGATACCCGCAACCTCAAAGACGACAAGTCCGGCGCCTTGCTGGTGCAACGGATCGGCGCCGCCGGACACCTGGTCGCCGAGCGTGGCATCGTGACCGACGATATCGACGCCATCCGCGCTCGCGTCAAAACCTGGATCGCCGATCCGTTCATCGATGCGATCATCACCACCGGCGGCACCGGCTTCACCGGGCGCGATGTTACGCCGGAGGCGATCGAGCCGCTGTTCGAAAAGAAAATGGACGCCTTCTCGGCACTTTTTCTGGTGGTAAGTTTCCCGAAGATCGGCACATCGGCGATCCAGTCGCGCGCGACTGCGGGCGTGGCCGGCGGCACCTATATTTTCTGCCTGCCGGGTTCGCCCGGCGCGTGCAAGGATGCCTGGGACGAAATCCTGGTGCACCAGCTCGATTATCGCTAC
>JASHSY010000039.1 GCA_030040825.1 Xanthobacteraceae bacterium | reverse complement strand
CATATGCCCAAGGATTCCCCGATCCTGGTGCGCATCTTCAAAGAAGAGTCTGAACTCGAAGTCTGGAAGCAGGACGACACCGGCCGCTTCCAGATTTTGAAAGTTTATCCGATTTGCCGTTGGTCGGGCGATCTCGGGCCGAAGGTGCATGAAGGCGACCGGCAGGCCCCCGAAGGTTTCTATACCATCACGCCGGCATTGATGCAGCCCAACTCGAATTACTATCTCGCCATCAACACGGGCTTTCCCAACGCCTACGACCGGGCGAACGACCGTCACGGCGCGTTTCTGATGATCCACGGCGACTGCTCGTCGCGCGGCTGTTACGCGATGACCGACGAGCAGATCGGCGAAATCTATTCGCTGGCGCGCGAGTCTTTTCTTGGCGGCCAGCAATCCTTCCAGATTCAAGCCTATCCGTTCCGCATGACGCCGGCCAATTTGGCGCGGCATCGCACCAATCCAAACATGGCATTCTGGAGGATGATCAAGGAAGGCAACGATCATTTCGAGGTGTCGCACCTCGAACCAAAAGTCGACGTTTGCAACAAGCATTATGTGTTCGACGCGGTGCCCCCGCCGAACTCATCGAAGCCGCTCACCTTCAACCCGACCGGGCGTTGCCCGCAGTTCGTGGTGGCGCCGGATATCGCCGGACCGGCGCATGCGAAGGAAGTCGCCGACAACATGGCATTTGCGTCTTTGGTCAAAGACAACGTCGCGGTAGCGCCGATTCACTCCGGACTCGACGGCGGTATGAACCGCGTCTTCCTCGCACAAGTCGGTGGTAGCCTGCCGCCGGCACGCGTTCCGCCACCCGACGCATTACCGCAACAGCCGCCGCCGGTGGCGACCGCCGACAGCAACGGTCAACCCTCGCTGGCCAGCCGCCTGTTCGGCGGCTTGTTCGGCGGCAACACCGCAACACAAGTTGCTGCGACCGATACCGGCGCCAAAGACCGCAGCGCCGAGGCGGCCAAGCCCAGGCCATCGCGAAGCGAGACGGCAGTCGCGACCGCAAAGCCCAAAGCAGCCGAAAAAACGGCAGAAAAAGTAGAAAAATCGGCCAAGCCGCCCGTTACGGAACCGGCGAAACCCGCTCCGCAGTTGACCACCGCCAAGCCGCCATCACCCGCGCAGCAAGAAGCCAATGCTGCACCGCCGCCGAGCAATAGCGCGGTCATGAAGGGCGCGCAGCCGCCGGTCGCCGACGGCAGCTTCGACAGCCGTTGGAGCGCATTGCAGTAACAAGGTTCAAGGATCGGCGATCAGGTGTGACGCCTGATACCCGCTACGTGTATCGCCCGTGACAGTGCTTGAATTTCTTGCCCGAGCCGCACGGGCAAGCCTCGTTGCGGCCGACCTTGCCCCAAGTCTTTGGATCCTGTGGGTTGCGCGCCGCAGCGGTGGCGGTGGCCGTACCCGCTGCACCACCCGCCGCGGTACCGATGCCATGGCGAGCGAGCGTCTCAGCCCCTGCCGCCGCCAGGGCCATTTCGTCCTCGCCGGTGGTCGGATCGATTTTGTGTCCGGCCATGGCCGGCAGCGGCGATGGCGGCAACTCCGGCGGCGGCGCCGCCTGGATTTCCACGCGCATGAGCTGCGCCGTCACCGCCTCGCGCAAATTCTGGCTCATCGCCTCGAACAACGTGAAAGCTTCGGATTTGTATTCGTTTAGCGGATCGCGCTGCCCGTAGCCGCGCAGGCCGATCACTTGGCGCAGATGGTCCAGCATCACCAGATGCTCGCGCCACAGATGGTCGAGCGTCTGCAATAGGATCGATTTTTCGACGTAGCGCATCACGTCGGAGCCCCATTGCGCAACCTTGGCGGCCATGTGCTCGTCGGCGCGGCGTTCGATGCGAGTGAAAATCTCTTCGTCGGCGATGCCCTCTTCCTTCGCCCATTCGTCGACCGGCAGAGACAGCCCGAGCACACGGTTGAGCTCTTCCTTGAGACCCGCGGTATCCCACTGCTCCGGATAGGCGTTCTCCGGCACGTGCTTAGCGACGAGATCATCGATCGCGTTGTGACGCATATCGGCAACGATTTCAGCCGTCGTCTGATCGTTCATCCATTCAACGCGCTGGTCGAAAATGACCTTCCGCTGGTCGTTCATCACGTTGTCGAACTTGAGGATATTCTTGCGGATATCGAAGTTGCGCGCCTCGACTTTCTGCTGCGCCTTTTCCAACGCCTTGTTGATCCAAGGGTGGATGATCGCCTCGTTTTCCTTCAGGCCCAGCTTGGTCAGCATGCCGTCGAGCTTGTCGGTGCCGAAGATCCGCATCAAATCGTCTTCGAGCGAGAGGAAGAACTTGGAATGGCCGGGGTCGCCCTGGCGTCCGGAGCGGCCGCGCAACTGATTGTCAATGCGGCGGCTCTCGTGCCGCTCGGTGCCGAGCACAAACAGTCCGCCCGCCTTGAGCGCCACGTCCTTCAGCCGCGCGACCTGGTTTCGAATCTCGGCAGCACGTGGAGCTTTGTCACGCTCGCGCAGGTCCTCGATATGGCTGAGCTCCTGGCGGATGCGCATATCAGCGTTGCCGCCGAGCTGGATGTCGGTACCGCGACCGGCCATATTGGTAGCGATCGTGATGGCACCAGGCACACCCGCCTGCGAGATGATCTGTGCCTCCTGCTCGTGGTAGCGCGCATTGAGGATGGCGAACACCTTGGCCTTGGAAGAATTGTCGCCGGCGTAGAGCGCGGCAAACGCATCCGGATCGGAGAAATCGTGCTGCTCCCAGCCGGCGTTACGCAACATCTCGGCGAGTTGCTCGGATTTCTCGATTGATGTGGTGCCGACCAGCACCGGCTGACCGCGCGCCTTACAATCCTCGATGAGCGTAAGTATCGCGCGGAATTTCTCCGCCGACGTGCGATAGACCTCATCGTCATCGTCGATGCGAACCATCGGCATGTTGGTGGGGATCTCGAGGACCTCCAGATTATAAATGTCGAGAAACTCGTCCGCCTCGGTCGCCGCGGTACCGGTCATGCCGGCGAGCTTTTTGTACATGCGGAAATAATTCTGGAATGTGATCGAAGCGAGCGTCTGGTTTTCAGGCTGGATCGGCTGGCGTTCTTTGGCCTCCAGCGCCTGATGTTGCCCTTCCGAATAGCGCCGTCCGGGCATCATGCGGCCGGTGAACTCGTCGATGATGACGACTTCGCCATTGCGCACGATGTAGTCCTTGTCGCGCTGGAACAGCTTGTGGGCACGCAACGCCTGGTTCACGTGATGAACCAGTGAAACGTTCTCGATGTCGTACAGCGAGTCGGCCTTCAGCAGGCCGGCTTCACGCAGGCCCTGTTCCATCTTCTCCATGCCGGCTTCGGTGAGCGAGACGGCGCGCTGCTTCTCGTCGACCTCGTAGTCCTGCTTGTCGAGCTTGGGAATGAAGGTGTCGATGGTATTGTAGAAATCCGATCGGTCGTCGAGCGGGCCGGAGATGATCAGCGGCGTACGCGCCTCGTCGATCAGGATCGAGTCGACTTCGTCAACGATGGCGTAGACATGGCCGCGCTGGACCATGTCCTCCAGCCGGTACTTCATGTTGTCGCGCAAATAATCGAAACCGAGCTCGTTATTGGTCCCATAGGTCACGTCGCAATCGTATTGCTTCTTGCGTTCAGTATCATCGAGGCCGTGCACGATCACGCCGACGGTAAGCCCGAGAAACTTATAGATCTGGCCCATCCATTCGGCGTCGCGCTTGGCCAGATAGTCGTTGACGGTGACCACGTGGACGCCACGGCCGGCGAGCGCGTTGAGATAGACCGGAAGTGTCGCGACCAACGTCTTGCCTTCGCCGGTCTTCATCTCGGAAATCTTGCCCTCGTGCAGCACCATGCCGCCGATCAGCTGGACGTCGAAATGGCGCTGGCCGAGCGTGCGCTTTGAGGCCTCACGGACAGTGGCGAAGGCCGGCACCAGAATGTCGTCAAGGGTGGCGCCTTCGGCGAGCCGCTTTTTGAAATCTTCGGTACGGCCGCGCAGCGCCTCGTCGGAGAGCTGCTCAAGTTCCCGCTCAAGCGCGTTGATTGCCCCGGCGCGCGGCCGGTAGGTGCGGATGCGCCGATCGTTGGCGGAACCAAACAGCTTGCGGGCAACTCCACCGATCATCGAATCTCCCTGCCCTCCGCGGGCTGCTCCAGCGCGCTCTTTGAGCGGCGATCGGCACGCGTCCAACCGGTGGCAAATGCAGCGTTATTTGGGCTTCTGCAAGGCGGCATGGTTTGCGTGAAATACCCCGCGAGACATAAGAGTGGGTGGGTTTCCTGTCAATGCAACATGCCTCATCACACGGTCGTTAAATCTCCCGTCGAATCGGCCATTGCCAAGCGCGGCCGATTCGGCGAGTGTCCGCGCCAACGCGCCGCGCCGGAGCGCGGCAATTTACCCATCCGAAGGAACAGCGTTTCATGGCCTGTAACCGCCTATCCGTCCATCGCGCGTTTTTAATGCTGACCTTCGCCGCGTTTGTTTCCGCCCCCTTCGGCACGGCAATGAGCGTGTCCCGGGCGCAGGGCAATGATGCGGTGGTGGCCCGTGCCAACGGCGTCGATATCCACGAAAGCGACGTTACTTTTGCGGAAGAGGAGATCGGTAACAATGTCCCGAATATGCCGCCGCCGCAGAAGCGCGAGTATCTGATCAACTATCTGATCGATGTGATCGTACTGTCGCAGGCGGCCGAACAGCGCAAGATCGCCGATCGCCCGGAGGTCAAGCACTTGCTCGCTTTCGATCACAACCGGCTTTTGATGGAAGCGCTGTTGCAGGAGGCTGGGAAAGCCGCACTGTCGGATGCCGCAGAACACGCGGTCTACGACGAGGCGATCAAGCAGGCGAAGAGCGAGCCCGAGGTGCATGCGCGCCACATCCTCGTGCCGACCGAGGAGGAGGCCAAGGCGATCGTTGCGCAGCTAAAGGGCGGCGCCGACTTCGCCACGCTGGCGAAGGAAAAATCGAAAGACCCCGGCGCCGCTGACGGCGGCGATCTGGGCTATTTTACCAAGGACCAGATGGTGCCGGAGTTCGCCGATGCTGCCTTCAAGCTCGACAAGGGGCAGATTTCCGATCCGGTAAAGACGCAGTTCGGCTGGCACGTCATCAAAGTCGAAGACAAGCGTATAAAGCCGACGCCAACCTTCGATCAGGTGAAACCTCAGATCGAGAACTACGTCGCTCACCGCGCGCAGACCGAACTGGTTGAGAATTTGCGCAAATCGGCGACGATCGAACGCCTCGACAAGCCGGTCGCAGCCGACCCTTCGCTCAATCCTGCCGCGCCGGCAAAGAAGTGACCGCAGGTCATGCCCAGCCAACCGGGGCCGGCCCGAAGGGGCCGGCCCCGCTGCAGGCTTGTGCCGGGCATCCACGTCTTTATACAGCTCAACGCAAATAAGACGTGGATGGCCGGAACATAGGTGGGCGAAGGACGCCGTTTCTTCGAACATCTATGCCCGGCCCATGACGAACCCATGGGTCTGCCTTGGCTACTACCTCAATTTCCCCCCTTGCTCCCGCGGCCTTTCCGGAAATGCCGCCCGTGGCCGGTGTGCGCCTCGCAACCGCCGCAGCCGGCATTCGCTATGCCGGGCGTACTGATGTGCTGCTCGCGCTGCTCGACCCTGGAACCGCCGTGTCCGGCGTGTTCACACGCTCGAAATGCCCGTCCGCTGCCGTCGACTGGTGCCGCGCCCGGCTTAAAGGCAGCAGCGCCCGCGCGCTGGTGGTGAATTCGGGCAATGCCAATGCGTTTACCGGCAAGTCCGGTCGCGCGGCGACGAAGCTGACCGCGGACATCGCCGCCAAGGCGCTACAATGCGCGCCGGGCGATGTCTTCCTTGCTTCGACAGGCGTGATCGGCGAACCGCTGGATGCCAGCAAATTCGCCGGCGTGATGGATCGGCTGGCCGCCGACGCCGCCCCCGGTCGCTGGCAGGAAGCAGCCAACGCAATCATGACCACCGACACATTTCCGAAGGGCGCGGCAGCCCTGGTGCGCTTTGGCTCGAAAGCCGTGACGATTTGCGGCATCGCCAAAGGCGCCGGCATGATCGCGCCCGACATGGCAACGATGCTGTCATTTGTTTTCACTGATGCGCCGATCGCGCCAGCTGTACTAAAGACGCTCCTGCGCGAAGGCGTCGAAGATACCTTCAACGCCGTCACCATCGACGGCGATACCTCGACTTCCGATACCTTGCTCGCCTTCGCGACCGGCGCCGCGGCGGCGCAGGGTATCGCCGCGTTCAAGCGCCTCTCCGATCCGCGACTTACAGCATTCCGCAAGGGCTTCAACGCCGTACTCGGCGATCTTGCCGAGCAAGTGGCACGCGACGGTGAAGGCGCGCGCAAGCTGATCGAGGTCGTGGTCGAGGGCGCCAAGTCGAAGAAATCGGCGCGCCGCATCGCGCTGTCGATCGCCAATTCGCCGCTGGTCAAGACCGCAATCGGTGGTGAGGACGCGAATTGGGGCCGTATTGTCATGGCGGTCGGCAAAGCCGGCGAGCCGGCCAACCGCGATCGGCTCTCGATCTGGTTCAACGGCATTCGCGTCGCCCACAAAGGCGAGCGCGATCCTGGCTACGACGAGGCTGCGGTCTCGACGGCGATGAAGAAGCCCGAAATTGCCCTCAAGGTAGCGCTTGGTATTGGCAAGGGCCGTGACCGCGTGCTGACCTGCGATCTAACCAAAGACTATATCGCCATCAACGGCGACTATCGCTCTTGACCGCTCCTTAACCATTGCGGCGAAAGCTGGGAGCCGCGCATTGCCACCAAACGTCCGTTAACTACGCAATCACTAGAGTGAATCCGGTCGTGAGCGCCAAGGTCGTTCTGGTTGCCGCTTGTGCCCTTATCGACGCCGACGGCCGCGTGCTCATTGCGCAGCGGCCGCCGGGCAAGCCGATGGCCGGGCTTTGGGAGTTTCCCGGCGGCAAGATCGAAACCGGAGAGCGGCCGGAAGTCAGTCTGATTCGCGAGCTGAAAGAGGAGTTAGGTATCGTCGTCAAGGAGGAGTGTCTCGCGCCATTAACTTTCGCGAGTCATCTCTATCCCGACTTCCACCTCCTCATGCCGCTGTATGTTTGTCGGCGCTGGGATGGAATTGTCGAAGCACGGGAAGCGCAAAAACTGAAATGGGTGCGGCCGAACGATCTGCGCAATTATCCAATGCCGCCTGCCGACGAACCGCTGATCCCGCACCTGACGACGCTGTTATGAAGACGGGCAAAGGATGTTCAAATCTTCAAGGCAAGCGATGCTAATCTCGCTCCGGCGTTTCGTGCACGATCAACGTGGGGCCAGCTCGATCGAATATGCGATCATCGCATCCGGCGTCTCTATTGTCATCGTCGGAGTGATCGCGACGCTCGGCTCCGATCTCAAAAGTCTCTACTCCAGTGTCGCCTCAGCGCTGAAGTGACCCTTTTGGCTGGCGCTCAGCTTTCTCACCTGTCGAAATTTCGCGGGTGCCGAGTGCGTCGGCGAGCCGCGCCTTAGCCGAGCCGGGCTTGAGCGGCTGTTGTTGCCCCGGATGCGGCACCCAGCCGGAGAGCCAGACGATCTCGAACGTCGCGTACACGCGCCCGTCGGGCCCGCCAAAACGCTTGCCGTAAATTTCCGCCATACGCATCAATGTCGCGCGCCGAAGCGGCGTTCGGCGGCGGTTGACAAGCGCGTTCGTCGCGCCCATGCGGCGCAAATCGTGCATCAACGGAAAGACCGAATCGTAGCGCACCGTAATGCGGTCAACGTCGGTCACCGGCAGCGCGAAGCCCGCGCGCTGCAACAGCGCGCCGAGATCACGCAAGTCGGCGAAGGGCGCAACCCGCGGCGACACGCCGCCTTCGATCTCGCTCTCCGCCGCGGTGAATGCTTGCCGGAGTTCGCTCAAGGTCTCGCCGCCGATCAGTGCCGCAAGAAACAAGCCGTCCGGCTTGAGCGCGCGGCGGATTTGGATGAGCGTTCCCGGCAAGTCGTTAACGAACTGCAGCGACAGCGCCGAGACCACGAGATCGAAGGTTGCGTCGCGAAACGGCAGCGCTTCTTCGTCGGCGGCGACCGCAAACGCCGCGCCTTTCAAGGCAGGCGAAGTATCGGCCGTTACGATCATTTCGACCGAACCGAGACGGACGAGCGCTGCGCGCAACGCATCGCTTGGCGTTCCCAGATCGAGCGCGAGCGGGAAACGCCGCAGCACCGCTGCCAGCCGGTCGGCGAGATCGGCACTGGCGCGGTCGAGCAGGAATGTCGCCGGCGACCGGCCGGCGGCGCGGCGCCGGCGGGCGCGAAGGAGGAGCCGGTCGAAAATAACCGGGGTTGGCGACAATGGGCTCTCGTCCATGAGCGCATTGTCTCACCGCCATGCCCCGGCGCCAACGGAGGACGAAAGTGACAAGGTCTCCGGCTGCCGCTAGCGTAGCGGTTATGGGGGACATGAGCGGCGATATGGCAACCGTCGCCTCTGCGACGCGGCGCCAACGCGCGGCGGATGCCGTGCGTGCGCTCTGGCGCGCTACGCTTGATGTCGCGCTGCCGCGGCTCTGCGCCGCCTGCCGCGCGCCGGTCGAGGGCGAGGGGCTTTGTCCCGCATGCTGGTCGAAACTATCCTTCATCACCCGTCCATACTGCGAACGGCTCGGCATTCCGTTCGTCTACGATCCGGGACCGGGCATTCTGTCGATGCAGGCGATCGCCGATCCACCGGCCTATCGCCGCGCGCGCGCCGCGGTGCGCTTCGACGAGATTTCCCGTGCACTGGTGCATGCGCTCAAATACGGCGACCGGCTCGATCTGGCGCCGATGATGGGGCGCTGGCTCGGCCAGGCCGGCCGCGAACTTCTGGCCGACGCGGACGCGCTCGTTCCCGTGCCGCTCCATTGGCGGCGGCGATGGGCGCGCCGCTTCAACCAATCAGCCGTGCTCGCGGCTGCCGTGTCGAAAATGAGCGGGGTACCGGTTGCCTCCAATGCCCTCAAGCGCATAAGGCCGACGGCGCAGCAGGTCGGTTTGTCACGCACCCAGCGCGCCGCCAATGTCCAGGGCGCGTTTCACGTACCACCAGAAAGTAAGGCCGCCGTCCTTCGCCGCCGGCTCGTTTTGATCGACGATGTGCTCACCTCGGGTTCAACCGCCGAAGGCTGTGCCAAGGCGCTGCTGCGCGCCGGCGCTGCCAACGTCGATGTACTGGTGTTTGCCCGGGTTGCCGAGGCGGCGTGAACATCCATATAAGGGGCTGATAAGGAAGCGCCGGATTAACGGGCCGTTATGACTTCTGTCGAAATCTATACCTTGGAATCTTGCCAATATTGTTATTGGGCGAAGCAGCTGCTTTCGCGCAAAGGCGTGAACTTCCGTGAGATCAACGTCACCGGGAATTCGCAGATGCGCCAGGAGATGATCGAGCGCTCGAACGGCGGCAATACGTATCCGCAAATCTTTATCGGCGCGACCCATGTCGGCGGCTGCAATGAACTTTACGCGCTCGAAGAGGCCGGCAAGCTCGATGTGCTGCTCAACTCAGGCGAGAGTCGACAGGCATGAATACGCCGTCGCCTTCGGGCTTCAAGGTCGGCCTCGTGCAAATGCGCTCGGGAGTCGACCCAACGGCTAATCTTGCCGCCGCATTGGCGGCAATCGAGAAAGCGGCGCAGGCCGGCGCCAGCTACGTGCTGACGCCGGAAATGACCAACATCATGGAGGTCAAGCGCGATCGGCTGTTCGCCACCATCGCCGACGAGGCGATCGATCCGACGCTTGCCGCCCTGCGCGAGGCTGCGCGCAAACATTCGATCTATGTGCATATCGGCTCGCTGGCAGTGAAGGTTTCGCCGGACAAGGCGGCCAACCGTTCTTTCCTGATCGACCGCCGCGGCGAGGTGATTGCGCGCTATGACAAAATCCACATGTTCGACGTCGACCTGACGAACGGCGAGAGCTACCGCGAATCGCGGAATTACCGGCCCGGCGATCTGGCCGTAGTGACTGATCTGCCGTGGGGCCGTCTCGGCGTGACCGTCTGCTACGACCTGCGTTTTCCGGCGCTCTATCGCGCGTTGGCCGAAGCCGGCGCGTCATTTTTTTCGCTTCCATCGGCATTTACCCGCCAGACCGGCGAAGCACATTGGCACGTGCTTGTTCGCGCGCGCGCGATCGAGAACGGCGCATTCGTGTTTGCCGCGGCGCAGGGCGGCAAACACGAGAACGGACGTGAAACTTTCGGCCACTCAATGGTCGTCGACCCGTGGGGACAGATTCTGGCCGAAGGCGGCACCGAACCCGGACTCATTCTCGCCGACGTCGATCCGGCGCAAGTCGCCGCCGCCCGTAGCAGCATTCCTTCGCTGCATCACGGCCGGCGTTTCGAGGTCATCGAGCCGATGGCGGAGCCGACGCATTTGCGCGCCGTGCGAGGACCCTCATGATCCACTACGCGCTGCATTGCGACAACGGCCACGACTTCGAAAGCTGGTTCGCCAATTCGGCCGCCTACGACAAGCAGGCCAAACGTGGACTGGTAACCTGCCCGACCTGCGGATCCGCCAAGGTCGAGAAGGCGATCATGTCGCCCCGGCTTGGTCGCGGCGAGATTACCGACCGACCACCCCGAACACCACCCGCGCCGCCGGCCTCCGCCAAGACTCCGGTCGCGATGATGTCGCCGCCTGAACATGAATTGCGCAAAAAGCTCAACGAACTGCGCGAGCACATTACCAAGAACGCCGATTATGTCGGCTCCCGCTTTCCCGAGCAGGCGCGCAAGATTCACTATGGTGAAGTCGAGCATCGCTCGATCTACGGCGAAGCCTCGCCGGAACAAGCGAAAGAGCTATACGACGAAGGCGTCGAGTTTCACCCGCTGCCTGTCCTGCCGGACGAATTCAATTAGTAAGCCCGGACAAGCGCCCGCAGGTAATGCGCGATCTTGCGGGGGCTTCAGCGGCAGAAAAATTTATTGCATAAAATTTATCGGATAGAAGACAAGGTCGAGCGTCTTCCACTGCTTATACTTCTCCGGCGGCAGCATCGTGTAGGGTTGGCATTTTGTCAGCGCATTGATGGCGCTTTGCATCACCGCCCGCTGCCCCGACGACGTGACCGGCTCAAGCAATTGCGGCGCCGACGCCAGCGTACCGTCTCGATTGAGAGAAACGCGTAGCACGACGCGAACCTGATCGCCGGGATCGACCCCGGTCGCTCGATCCGAGCAGGAACTGACGCGCTCGCGAAACGGTAAAGTGAAATCGTATCCGGACCGATTGGTGTTGACGGGAGGCGCCGCGAAGCCGCCGCCGAGCGCACCGCCCATCATCGCGAGCTGTGCAAGTTGCTCGGCGACGTCCGGCTGGTCCGGCGTGGCCTCGGAATTCGGCCGGGCCGGTGCGGGCGGCGGCTCTGACGCCTGGGCCTGCGCCATTTCCGAGCGAAATATCTCAGCTTCTGTCGCCTCAGGGGCTGGCAAGGGCTGCGTCGCCTTGCGGGCCTCATCCTGCTGCTTCGAAGGCTTTTGTTCTTGTTGCGGCGACTGGGCGGCCGGTTTAGGCGGCGGCCGTGCGTCCATATTCGCGTTGCCGGGCTTGGGCTGCACCTGCGAACCGGACGTGTGCAAGTCGGAAGGAGTGCCCTCGAAACGCGGGGCTTCGTCGGGCGGCACGATGTCAATCACCATCGCATCCGGCGGAATCGCCTGGGATGGATTGGCGCCGACCAAGTGCAGTCCCATCGCCAGGACCGCGACATGGCCGATCACTGAAATGAGAACCGCGGGACGAATGAACCGCTTCAATCCGGTCATTGGAGCCGTGTTAAAGAACTGCTGCTCTGTACCGATATCATATTGGCTGCGCCAAAAGACTGTCTTTGATTTATTTTGTCTATTTTGTGTCTGTTTCATTCTCGGCACGACAGCCTCAATACGCCCAGAGGAGCAGCCCGACCCCGGCGATGACGAGGAGCATGCCGACCGCTTCGCGCGCCGTGGTCTTTTGCCCAAAGGCAAAACGGGCGACTATCTGCGCAAACAGCACTTCCACCAGCGCCAACGTGCGCACGCTCGCGGCGGTGGCGAGCGCGAAAGCCAGGAACCAGAATTGCGAGGCAACCGCGCCCATGAAACCCGCAAACAGCGACGGCCTCCACGCACGCATAATCGCGAGCAGCACCGTCGGGTTGCGCAGCACGAGATAAAGCGACAACAGCATCGCCTGCATAGCAATGCCGACGGCAAGGGTAAATGTTGCCGCCATCACAAAGTTCGGCCAAGCAAGGCTGAGAATGCCGCCACGATAGCCGATCGACGACAATGCGAACATCGCGGCCGAGGCAAGCCCGATCAGCGTCGGCCTGATGCCGCCGACCATGCCGCCTGGCTTGATCGACATCAACACCACGCCCGCGGTAGCCACGACGATGGCTGCGAGCATCGGCCAAGTCAGTCTGTCGCCGAGAAAGACCAATCCGAACACCGCGACCTGGATCGGTTCGGTCTTCAGATAGGCGATGGTGACGACGAACGAACGCTCGCTCATCGCCGCAAGCATCAGTGCGGTGGCCGCCACTTGCGCCAGGGCGCCCATAATCGTCCACGGCCAGAACAACAGTCCCGGCAGCGGCGGTCGCGATCCGCTCGCGATCAACACGCCAGCGAGGAACACAAGCACAAACGGAAAGCCGAACAAGAACCGTACATGCGTAGCGCCGACCGTGCCGAGGCTCGCGGTCAGTTCGCGCTGCATCGCGTTACGCGCGGTCTGGGCGATTGCGGCAATGACGGTGAAAATGACCCAGAGCCAGGGAAAAATAATCACGTGATCGCTACGCCGCTTTCTCCGCGACCACCATGTAGTTGACGTCCATGTCGGCCGCGAGCTGCCAGCGGTCGGCAAATAAATTGTAGCTGACGCCGGTTTCACCGGCGATGTTCAGGCCACTGTGCTCGAGCGCATTTGCAAGCTCATTGGGCGTCACGAACTTGTCCCATTGATGGGTGCCGCGCGGCAGCCAGCGCAAAATGTATTCGGCGCCGACAATCGCCAGCGCGAAACTTTTGGCGGTGCGGTTGAGCGTGGCGATGAACACCACACCGCCCGGCTTGGTCAACGATGCGATCAGATCAACAAACCGGCCGACGTCGCTGACGTGCTCGATCACTTCCATGGCGAGAACCAAGTCAAAGAGTGCACCGGCTTCCGCCAATGTTTCGGCAGTGGCAGCGCGATAATCGATTACCAGCCCGGATTGCTCGGCATGCCGGCTTGCGACCGCGATATTGCCTTCGGAGGGATCGACGCCGGTAACCGACGCGCCAAGCCGCGCCAACGGCTCGCTCAAAATCCCGCCGCCACAGCCGATGTCGAGGATCCGCAGGCCGGCGAGGCTATCGAGCCGTTTCGGATCGCGGCCGAAATGCGCGGCCGCGCGGTCGCGCACATAAGCAAGACGAACCGGATTGAACTTATGCAAGGCAGCCATCGGGCCTTGCGGGTTCCACCATTGGCTGGCGAGCCGCGAAAAACGCGCGACTTCGTCTCGATCCACCGTGCCGGTTTCTGTTTGGTCACGATCCATGCGCCGCACACTAGAGCGTTGTCGCCGACAGGCCAATCACATTCGCGGGCGGTTGCCCATCTGCGCGACGTAATTCACCAGGTTGCAGTCAAGCGCCGCTTGGATGAGGATGGTTGGTCAAGGGCTTTGCGCGGATAAAAGGCCAAGGAGGAGGCACAATGCATAAATTTCTCTTCGGTTTCGCCGGGTTGGTGTTGGGGCTCGTCGCCACCGCCGCTAACGCGCAAGGCACGGTGAAGATCGGGATCATCATGTCCTATTCCGGCCAATTTGCCGACGCGGCCGCACAGATAGATAACGCCATCAAGCTCTACATGAAGCAACATGGCGACACCGTCGCCGGCAAGAAGATCGAACTCATCCGCAAGGACACCGGTGGAATCGCGCCGGATATCGCCAAGCGGCTGGCGCAGGAACTGATCGTGCGCGATCACGCCGA
>JASHSY010000368.1 GCA_030040825.1 Xanthobacteraceae bacterium | reverse complement strand
ATCAGCCCGATGATGTCGAACTCGACGCGGGTCAGCATCAGCGCCAGCAAGGCCCCAACACCGGCTGACGGCAGCGTCGATAGAATCGTGATTGGGTGGATGTAACTTTCGTAGAGCACGCCAAGCAGGATGTAGACGGCGGCGATGGCGGTCAGAATCAGGATTGGCTCCTGGCCGAGCGATTGCTGAAACAATTGCGCCGTGCCGGCCAGCGTACCGCGGATCGAGGAGGGCATGTGGATGCGGGCGATCGCTGCGTTGATCTCGTCCGAAGCTTCACCCAGCGACTTTCCGGCCCTTAAATTGAATGACATCGTTGCGGCGACGAACAATCCCTGGTGGTTGACCGACAATGGCGTGTGTCCCGGGTGATAATGACTGACGGCCGCGAGCGGGATCATGGTTTCCTGCGTCGTGCTCACGGCGGCCCCGGCCGATGTGGAGCCATGCCCGGTGTTGGCGAGTGCGTTGGTGGTCGCGTTGCGCGCCGAATTATTGTTGGCATTGGCTGCAGCCGTCGCGCTTGCCGTCGCCGATGACGCGGGTTGGGAGGGCGGCGGAAGGGCCGAAGCGATGCCGGTGCCGGCCGCGTTTGTGACCAAGCCCTGTTGCGCGTTCGATAGCGCCGTACCAGGCGCCGTGCCGCCGGAGGTGGCGACATAAACATCGCGCAGCGAATTGGGATATTGCGTGTAGCGGGGATCGATCTCCATCACCACGTGGTATTGATTGATGGCGCTATAGATCACCGAGACCTGCCGCTGCCCAAAGGCGTCGTACAGGGTGTTGTCGATCTGCAGCGGACTGATGCCCAGCCGTGAAGTAGTATCGCGGTCGATGTCGAGATAGGTCTCCAGTCCGCGTTGCTGCTGATCGGAGCTGACATCCGTCAGGACAGGGTTGTTGTGTTCAAGGGCGTCGACGAGCTTTGGCGTCCACTCATATAGTTCGTTCACGTCCTCGGATTGCAGCGTAAACTGGTATTGGGCGTTGCTTTGGCGGCCGCCAGCGCGCAAATCCTGAACCGCCGCCATGTAAAGACGCCCGCCGGGAACCCGATTGAGCTTCGGCCGCAAACGCGCGATCACTTGGTCGACGCCGACGCGCTGCGACAGCGGTTTCAGCGAAACGAATACGTTGCCGGTGTTGATCTGCGCATAGCCGCCGCCGCTGCCGACACCGGTATAGCCGACGACATTCTCCACCGCCGGATCCTGCTGGACGATCTCCATCATTTGCCGCAGCTTCTGGCTCATCGCTTGAAACGAGATGCTTTGATCAGCCTGCAGCGATCCGACCATCCGGCCGGTATCCTGCTGCGGGAAAAATCCCTTCGGCACGATAACGAACAGAAACACGTTCAGCGCGATCATGGCAAAAAAGATAAGTAGCACGACAAAGCTGTGCCGCAGCGCCACGGTGAGCGTGCGTCCATAGCCGGCACGGAGTTTGTCGAAAAGATTCGGGGCGCGCTCACCTTGAGCCGCCGAGCGCGGCCGCAGGACCAGCGCGCACATCATCGGTGTGGTGGAAAGCGAGATGGCCAACGAAACCAGAATGGCGATCGATAACGTCACGGTGAATTCGCGGAACAACCTGCCGAGAATACCGCCCATCAACAGAATCGGAATGAATACCGCGATCAGGGAGAGACTCATCGAGAGCACGGTGAATCCGACCTCGCGGGCCCCGCGCAGCGCGGCCTCCAGGCGGGGCATTCCTTCCTCGATATGCCGCGAGATGTTTTCGAGGACCACAATCGCGTCGTCGACGACGAAGCCAGTACTGATGGTCAGGGCCATCAGCGACAGCAGGTCGAGACTGTAGCCGAGAAGAAACATGACGCCGAACGTGCCGAAGATCGAGATCGGCACCGCGACGCTGGGAATCAGCGTTGCCTGGAAATTGCGAAGAAAAAGAAAGACAACAAAGGTCACCAATATGACCGCCATCACCAGCGTCAGTTCGGTATCGTGCAGCGAGGCACGGATGGTGGTGCTGCGGTCGATCGCGAGTGTGACGTTCATGTCGGCCGGCATGGCCGCTTCCAGGCGCGGCAATTCCTCTTTCACGTTATCGATTGTCTCGATGATGTTGGCGTTCGGCTGCCGGTAGAGGATGACCAGCACCGAGGGCTGTCCGTTCGACATGCCAAGATTGCGCACATCCTGGACCGAATTTTCGACCGTCGCGACATCGGAAAGACGCACTGCCGCGCCGTTGCGGTAAGCGACGACCAGCGGAATGTAATCGGCGGCCACCGTGGCCTGGTCGTTGGTATAGATTTGATAGCGACGGTCGCCGTCGTCAATTGTGCCTTTCGGGCTGTTGGCATTGGCCGAAGCGAGCGCAGCACGTACGTCTTCCAGCCCGATGCCATATTTGTACAGCGCCTGCGGGTTGAGATCGACGCGCACCGCTGGGAGCGTCGAGCCGCCGATGATGACGTTGCCGATGCCACTGAGTTGGGCTAGCCGCTGCGCCAGGATATTGCTCGCAGCGTCGTACATTTGACCTCGCGTCATCGTCTTCGACGTGAGGGCGAGAATGAGTATCGGCGCGTCGGCGGGATTGACCTTTCGGTAGGTCGGATTACTCGGAAGGTTGGCCGGTAGATCGGCGGCCGACGCATTGATCGCGGCCTGCACGTCGCGGGCGGCGCCGTCGATGTCGCGGCTGACGTCGAACTGGAGCGTGATGCGCGCTTGGCCGATCCCGCTTTGCGAGGTCATTTCGGTGACGTCGGCGATCTGGCCGAGGTGGCGTTCGAGCGGTTCGGCGACGCTGGTGGAGACAGTGTTCGGGCTAGCGCCGGGCAATGTCGCGGTGACCGAAATGGTCGGAAAATCGACTTGCGGCAGCGGTGACACCGGCAATTTGGAAAAGCCGAGCAGGCCGCCAAGCGCGATCGCCAGCGTCAGTAGCGTGGTCGCCACCGGCCGCGAGATAAATGGCGCCGAAATATTCATTCGGCCGGCTCATGCGGCGCCAACGGGTTGGCGGGCTGCCGCCCGGTAAGCCGGATCGCCAGCCGGTCGAAGTAAAGGTAAATGACCGGCGTGGTGAATAGGGTCAGCATCTGGCTGACGATCAGTCCGCCGACAATGGCGATACCGAGCGGTTGGCGCAGTTCGGAGCCGGTGCCGGTCCCCAGCATGAGCGGCAACGCTCCGAGAATGGCCGCCATGGTGGTCATCAGGATGGGCCGGAAGCGCAGCAAACAAGCTTGATAAATTGCCTCACGCGGCGGCAGTCCCTCTTCGCGCTCGGCTTCAAGCGCGAAGTCGATCATCATGATCGCGTTTTTCTTGACGATGCCGATCAACAATACGATGCCGATGATGGCGATCACGTCGAGGTCGTAGTGCAGCAGCATGAGCGACAGCAGCGCGCCCACGCCGGCCGACGGCAAGGTCGATAAAATGGTGATCGGATGGACGAAACTTTCGTAGAGGACGCCGAGCACGATGTACATCGCGATGACGGCCGCGAGCAGGAGGAAGACTTCGTTCGCCAGCGACGATTGAAACGCCGCGGCGGTGCCCTGGAACGCGGTCGTGAAACTGATCGGAAGACCGAGATTTTTCTCGGTTTTCTCGATGGCGTCGACCGCGGCACCAAGCGAAACGCCCGGTGCGGTGTTGAACGATATGGTGGTGGCCGGCAACTGGCCATAATGCGTGACCAGCAGCGGGCCGGTGTGCTCTTCGAGATGTACGATCGCCGATAGCGGCACTTGTCCATTGGTCGATGACGAGGAGGACGGCAGGTAGATCAGCGACAGGCCGTTGAGCGAGCGCTGCAAGGTCGGATCGACTTCAAGGATCACGCGATACTGGTTCGACTGCGTGTAAATGGTGGAAATAATCCGCTGCCCAAAAGCATCGTAGAGCGCATTGTCGACGGTCGCCGGCGTGATACCGAAACGCGCCGCCGTGGCGCGGTCGATCACGATATTGAGCGTGAGCCCCTGTTGTTGCAGGTCACTGCCAACGTCGGTGAGTTGCGGCAGTTGCGCAAGCTGTTGCACCAGTCGTGGCACCCACTCATTGAATTCCGTGGCATTGGCGTCCTCGAGCACGAAATGGTACGGGGCGCGGTTAATCGTCGAATCGATGGTCAAGTCTTGCACCGGCTGCATGTAGAGCGCGATGCCGACAAGGCTTGAAACCTCTTTTTGGAGACGACGGATGATCTGCGTCGCGGTGAGGCTGCGTTCATCGTGCGGTTTCAGGTTGATCAGGAAACGGCCGGTGTTTTGCGTCTGGTTGGTGCCGTCGACGCCGACGAACGAGCTCAAACTCTCCACGTCGGGATCGCGCAAAATCGCTTCGCCGAGTTCACTTTGGAGCTTGGCCATGGCGTCGTAGGAGATGCTCTGCGACGCTTCGGAAATGCCCTG
>JASHSY010000367.1 GCA_030040825.1 Xanthobacteraceae bacterium | reverse complement strand
AGCGAGCGCAAGCGCTCCGCGGCGCCTTCCTTAATCACCTGCCGGCCGCGGCCTAATGCCAGCGCCCCCGCCGGTACGTCCTTGGTGATCACCGAGCCGGAACCGACGTAAGCGCCGGCGCCGATTTCGACCGGGGCGACGAGCGCGGAGTTGGAGCCGATGAAGGCGCCCTTGCCGATCGCGGTGCGGTATTTCTCGGCGCCATCGAAGTTACAGGTGATGGTGCCGGCCCCGATATTCGCGTTGGCGCCGACGGTCGCGTCACCGATGTAGCTGAGATGATTGGCCTTGGCGCCGGCGTCGATGGCGGCTTCCTTGACCTCGACGAAATTGCCGATGCGCGCGCCGGCGCCGAGCCGCGTGCCCGGCCGCAGCCGTGCGAACGGGCCGACCGAGGCCCCCTTGCCGACATGCGCGCCGACGAGATGCGAGAAAGAATGGATGACGGCCCGGTCTTCGATCGTCACTTTGTCGCCGAACACCACATAAGGTTCGACCACGACGTCCTTGCCGAATTTGGTATCGGCGGAGAGAAACACCGTCTCCGGCGCAACGAAAGTGACGCCGGAATCGAGCGCGGCCTTGCGCAGACGCTGCTGCGCAACCGCTTCCGCTTCGGCGAGCTGGCCTTTGGTATTGATCCCGCGCACTTCGTCCTCCTCGACTTCGATGGCAACCGCGTTGAGCTTCATGCTGGCGGCGACCGCGACCGCATCGGTCAGATAAAATTCGCGTTTGCGGTTGCGGTTGCCGATCCGCTCCAGGATGGCGAGCGCCTGCGCCCCGGCAAGCGCCATGATTCCGCCGTTACAAAGATCGATCGCTTTCTCGCTTGCGCTTGCGTCGGCTTCCTCGCGGATGGCGACGAGCTTTCCCTTCTTGATAATGAGCCTGCCATATCCGGCGGGATCCGACGGCCGGAAGCCGAGCACAGCGACCGCCGCGCCCTTTGCCAGCGGCGCCCGCAAACGTTTGATCGTCGCCGCGCGAATAAGCGGCGTATCGCCGTAAAGAATGACAACGTCGTCCACGGGCCGCTTGAGTGCCGGCTTTGCCGCCAGCACCGCATGCGCAGTACCATGCCGGACGCGCTGCACGAAACATTCGGCCTTCGGCGCGACGCGTCGCACTTCCGCTGCGACCCGCTCTTGCTGCGGGCCGATCACCACGGCGGTGGCGTCCACTTTCGCGTCGGCGACAGCGGCCAGCACATGCGCCAGGAGTGACCGGCCGGCTACTGCATGCAACACCTTCGGCTGCGCCGAGCGCATGCGAGTGCCCTCGCCGGCTGCGAGCACGATGGCAAGGCAGCTCCGATGCTTCATCTGCAAGAAATCTCCGCGGCGCCCTCATAAAGCATCATCCGGCAAAGTGGAAACGTTGCGGCGGCAAGCCGTGCCGCGCGGCGTCTCGATACGACGCACCGCAACCGGTCGGAATCCGGAATCTGCTATTTTATTGCTGATTCGCCTGTCAGGACGGGAGCCGCAGGATGCCGGGTCAAGCCCCGCAGACGCCAGCCAGAAAGACTACGGTGAAGAAAACGTCGCCGCGGCTGCGGCTGCCGCCCCAGTGGTTGTGGGGTTCGGCGGCTGTCGTCGCGCTCGCCGTCGCGATCCTGGTCGGGCGCAGCGATGCCGGCGCACAACGCATCGCTTCCGCGCTCAATCTTGGCTCGCCGCAATCGTTCCGCGGCGGGCAACCCGCACCGCCGCACATTGACACCGAGGCGGCAATTCGTCAGCTCGCGCAGGCGGTGCGCGGCGTGGCGCAGGACCAGCAGCAAGTGATGTCCCGGCTCGCAGCGGTCGAACAGAATCTGGATGACATGACGGGCTCCATCACCCGCCAGATCGACGCGGCGAAAAACGCGCCCGCGACGGTCGCCTGGCCGGACCCGAATACAGCGACGCCGGAGGCGATTGCCGCCGCGATCGCGCCGGCAAGCGTCCCCGCGCCGCCAGCCGCGCCACATGCGGCCGGCTACGGCGCCGACATCGGCGGCGCAACATCGATCAAATCCTTGCATGCACGCTGGTCCGCGTTGCACATGGCGCACCCACAATTGTTTGAAGGCTTGCGGCCGGGCGTGACGGTGCGGGACAATCCTCATTCCAACCGGCTGGAATTGCGGCTAGTGGTCGGGCCGCTGCCGACTGCCGAGGCAGCCGCGCAGTTGTGCATTTCGCTCGCGGCCGCGCGGGTGAATTGCCAGCCGACCATGTTCGACGGCCGCCTCGCGCTGCAGTGATCGGCGCCGGAGTCGTAGGGCGGGCAACGCGAAGCGTACCCCCGTCCTGACTATCGGGCCTCGCTCAGGCAGGCGTACAGCTGATCAACCACATCGCGCCGGGCAATCGCACTTTCGCGCCGTCCGCATAGGGCGCAAGCGCCTCGTGAACAGAGGCAACGGCAGCCGAGACGACCTCTGCTGGCTGGTTGCGCAGCCAGCTGTTCACGGCGCCGATTTTGGTTGACTGAATCACAGCCTCCTCCAGCCCCCGGCCGGCGGCAATATCAAGGTCCATGTCGAGTTTTTCGAAGCGCGGCGGCGTCCAACCGGCCGCGGCGACAACCTCGGTCACGTGATCTCGATCAGCGAAGGCGAACATTCCGGGAGCGTTCGGGACCGGCTTCGGCCGGGGTGGCAGGTGCTGCGCGGCTGCAGTCATCGGCACTTCCATCCACGGGTTTTCGGCCAGCGAACGCCAGCATATGAGCGCCATGCGCGCGTCCGGAGCGGCGGCGCGGCGCATATTGGTGAACGCCGCCACCCGGTCGCCGAAGAACATCACTCCGAAGGCCGAGATCAACAAATCATATTCGTCCAGCGCGGCCGTGGCCGGATCGGCCTGCCGCCAATCGACATTGGCAATGCCGGCGGCGCCCGCGCGCCTTTCAGCCTCGGCAAGCATTGGCCCGGAAATGTCCAACCCCGCCACGCGGCCGGAGGGACCTACGGCACGCGCAAATTCCAAGGTGGGCGCGCCACAGCCGCAGCCGATATCCACCACCCGCTCGCCGACACGCGGAGCGGCAAAGTCAAGCAGGGCGTCGGTCACCGGCGCGAGCGTGATGTCGGTGTGCCCCTGTCGAGCCACCCAGATATCGCCGCCTTTCCCGTTCCAGAAGGCAAGCATATCGGCGTTAATGTCTTCGGGCGCAGCCATCCGGGTCCTCCTACGGGTCAGTTGCCAGCCTACCATGTTCGGCAGCCGCCTCGCCTTGCAGTGAACGGCGCTTTATTATTGCGAACGTACTTTCGAGGTGCAGCAACCATGCGCCGCCCGCTTTTCTTACCGACCGCGCGCCAGACCAACTGGCTGCTGATCGTTGCCTTTCTCGCGCTCGGCGAGGCGATGTACCTGCGTTATCACGTCATGGAAAATTCAACCGTGTCGCTCGCCTGCCAAGGCGGGCTCGCGACCTGGCTTTGCGACGCGTACCGGCTGGTCAATGTTTTGTTCCCCTATCAGCTTTTCGGCGGCATCGCGCTGGCGGTCGCGCTACTCAATCTGCTGCGGCCATCGATCGTTTTGATGACGGTGGCCTTGGCGGCGGCCGCTTTCGGCGCAGTGATGCACAATGCCGATTTGTCGGCGCTCGCCGCCGGCCTGCTTATTCTGAGCTTGGCGCGTCCTGCGCCGAAGTCCGGGTGAAAGCCAGCGCGACGGCAAGCGCCAGCGAGGCGGCGCAAAACCAGACCGCCTGCCAGTTGGCGAAGCTTTCGTTGAAGACAATGTAGGCGGCGGATGCAGCAAGCACGGCGGCCGCCAGAGCTTCGGCCCTTCCACGCACCCCGCTGGCCCACGGTACCGATACGATCACGATCAGAAAGGGTATCGTGGCTGCAGTCAGCGGTGCGAACGGTATGTCGCGGTAGCGCGGATCGAAGACGAGACCGAGCGCCGCTTCAATGGCAAGCAGCATCAGGGCGATCAGCGTTCCGCCGAGCAGCCAATCGAGCGCATCGCGGCGCTCGCCAGCGCGACGCAAAAGTGCGGCGAAGCCAGGCGGCTGGCGCTCGGCGCCGCAGGCCACCGCACAGACAATAGGTGCCACCGCGGCCACGGCGGCAAATGCGATCGAACGGAGCCAACTCCCCACGCTGAAGCTCTCGATCACGACCGTTTCCAGCGTCCAGCCGACGAGGATCGCTGGAAGCAGCGTCAGCACCGTAATGCGCGCCCACAGCATTGGCGTATGTTTGTTATTGCGCCCGGCGACCAACGCCCCGGCAAACGCCAGTGCGGCGACGATCACGCCGGCCAGCGCTTGCGCGGCCCAATACGGATGGTCGGACACGGTCCCCCCGGCCAATGGAAACTTCGGTCCTTTGGCCGCGCGATCGAAAATACCCCAATAGCCGCCGACCGCGCCTTCGAGCGCGCGTTTCCACGGCTGGTCGAAAGCCTCGATGACGTTGAGACGAAACTTGTCACGCCGCGCCAGCGCCAGCGTCGCGATGACGGCGCGCGCCTGGTTTGACGGCGAGGGCCTGGCCCCTTCGCGCATGCGGCCGCCGCTCGGCCAGCCGAACTCGCCGATGACAATGTCCTTGCCGGGCATGGCGGCGGCGACCTTGGCGCGGATGGCAGCGACATGCGCGGCTGCCCGTTCCGCCGGGATCGGAAAATCCTCCCAGTAAGGCAGGATATGGATAGTGACGAAATCGACGACGTTCTGCAGGTCGGGATAGCGCAGCCAGAATTCCCAGACGTCGGCGTAGGTCACCGGCACCGCAACCTGCGCTTTGATGTTGCGAATGATCGATGCAAGCTCGTTCGCCGACATTTCGCCGCGCAACAGCACCTCGTTGCCAACCACCATGGCACTTATGACGTCCGGGTAGGCTTTGGCGAGCGCGATCGAGGTTTCAACCTGGCGCCTGGTTTTTTCCGGGTCGCTGGAAACCCAGACCCCATGCATCACTTTCAGACCGTGGCGGCGGGCACTGGCCAGTACGCTTTCAGCGCCGTCATCGACCGAATAGGTGCGAACGCAGCCGGTGTATTTGGCGAGGAAAGCGATATCCTCCTCGATCTGCCAGGGCTCAACGCGGGTGCCTGCAACCAACGGGTCTTGCCTGCCGCGGAATGGTGCGTAAGAGACGCAATAGAGCTTTTCGCCGACCGCGCCCGGTAACGCCGGCAGCTCGACCGGAGACCCGAGCCACCACCACGCGATGCCGATCAAAACGGCCGTCAGCGCAAAAAAGCCGAGCGCCGAGCCGAGCGCGGATGGTTTTGGCGTGGCGGACACCCTCTGCCATTAACCTTGCCGGCGTCTGCTGCCAAGATCGCCACCGGGATCGGCAGTCGCGGCGCGTTCGGTGCTGGACAAACCGCCGCGGTTGGGCTGTTGTCAGCACCCGGAAACTCGTCGCAATGACGGCCCAATTGCCTGCTGAGTAAGTCCTTTCAGTTCGCATCGGCCAATATGCGTTAAGTGGAACATGTCGCATCGCGCGTTCACAATGGCCGGCGGAGTTTGCGCCGTCTTTTTTTTGCTAGCGGCTGCCGTCGGCCCTGTTGCCTCCTCCGCCTTCGCCCAAAGCAAAGACGCTAAACCGGCCGACAAGGCCGCACCGGCGGGTCGGGAAGCCGGCAAAGAGGCCAATAAAGTTGACGAGTATGCCGAAGCGCAACACGCGCTCAGCGGCCCGGCCGGCAATCCAGAATGCTTTTGGCTTGGCCGCCGCGTGGTTGGATTATTGTGGCGCGACGATCTCGATACGGCATTTAGGCACCTCGATCTTTACGATCGTTTTGGCTGCCCGAGCGCCCATATCCAGGCGTCATTCCGTTGCCTGATCGAGCACGGAAACAACATCGATCCGAAGGCCGCCGACACGCTCAACGCCCGCATCCAGGCGTGCTGGCTTAGTCCTGCGGCTCCGGTTATTCCGGCCCCTGCCGCGGCAGCCGCTGCTTCCTCGCCCGCCAGCCACTAGCTTCCGGGCCGGGCCGGGCCTCCCGCAACAAAAAATCAGCGGAACAAAAACCGCTGTCTTGAATTTGCCACCACCGGGGTCTACGTGTTGACGCACCGCTCATTGGTTGCCTATTTCCTGCCCGTCGCCGCTCCTTGGGGACAGGTTCGGCCGTTCATCTCATTGCCCCGCTTGGTTGAAATATAATGCGCACCGTCGCAGCCGTGCTCGCGCTTGTAGCGTGCGTGCATGCCGGCTTGTGGGCCTTGCTACGGACTTCGGTAACGGCTCCCGACTTCACTGGACAGTTGGCCAGCGTCTCTTATTCCCCATTCGTTAACTCCAAGCATCCCGATTACGGCGAACGCCCAACTGCCGAGCAAATTCGCGACGACCTGAAAGCGATAGCGCCTTATACGCGCGCGATCCGCACCTATTCCTCCACTGGCGGCGCCGAACTCGTCCCGCCGATTGCCGCCGAATTCGGGCTAAAGGTCACGGTCGGCGCCTGGATCGACAAAAATCAGGATCGCAATGAGCGCGAAATCCGCTCGGCGCTCGAACTTGCCCGCCACAACAGCAACGTTAATGCCATCATTGTCGGCAACGAGACGATGTTGCGTAACGAAACCAGTGCGGGCGACCTCATTAAGCTCATAAAAAGGGTGAAAAGAGTAAGCCCGGTCCCTGTAACAACTGGAGAAATCTGGTCGGCTTGGGTCGACCATCCGGAACTGGTCTCGGCGGTCGATTTCATTGCCGCCCACATCCTGCCCTACTGGGCTGGCCTTGACGCCTCCCACGCGGTCGACAGCACCATCGAGACTTACGACCAATTGCGCCGCTTATATCCGGGCAAGCGGATCGTGATTGCCGAGTTCGGCTGGCCGAGCGCCGGCTATAATTTCCGTGATGCCAATCCCGGCCGCATGCAGCAGGCCGCAATTATTCGCGACTTCGTCTCGCGCGCCGAGGCCTATGGCATCGATTACAACGTCATCGAAGCCATCGATCAGCCTTGGAAAACCATGGAAGGCGGCGTCGGGCCCTATTGGGGCCTGCTTGATGCCTCGCGAAATGCGAAATTCGCGTGGACCGGGCCGATCACCAATCCCGATTATCTTAAGCGCGCCGGACTGGCGGTCCTACTTGGGCTCTTGCTTTCGCTGCCTATCCTCGCGATGAGCGGGGCGACCGTCGCGCAGACGCTCATGCTTGCGATTTCCGCCAACATGGTCGGCGCCTGGTGCACGGCCATCGTCGCGTTCTGGACCAACCGTTATTTCGTGCCCGGCGCCGC
This sequence comes from Xanthobacteraceae bacterium, assembly GCA_030040825.1. Lineage (GTDB taxonomy): Bacteria > Pseudomonadota > Alphaproteobacteria > Rhizobiales > Xanthobacteraceae > BOG-931. The sequence goes on along the minus strand of JASHSY010000367.1, from coordinate 4,063 downwards.
TTTTGCACTCGGGCTCGGCATTGTCCTGCTGATACCGCTCGTCGCCATCGCGTTCGCCCGCATCGAAGAAATCGCCGCAGTCGCGTTCGGTACCCGTCCGCGCCGGCTCGCCGTTTCGCCGCCGCTCGTCCCAGAGGCTTTGCCGAAAGTCTCGATCCACATTCCGGCTTATTGCGAGCAGCCGGACATGCTTAACGCAACCCTCGATGCCGTCGCCCGGCTGGATTACCCGAATTTCGAATGCGTGCTGGTGATCAACAACACGCCCGACCCCGCTTTGTGGCGGCCGGTCGAGGAGCATTGCGCCACGCTCGGCGAGCGCTTCAAGTTCGTCCGGGTCGAGAATCTCGAAGGCTTCAAGGCCGGCGCGCTCCGGCTGGCGCTCGCCCACACCGCGCCCGACGCCGAGATCATCGGTACCATCGATTCCGATTACGTGGTTGAAGCGGATTGGCTCAAAGACCTGGTGCCTATGTTTGCCGATCCGCGCGTCGGCTTCGTGCAGTCGCCGCAGGATCACCGCGACAGCGCCCGCACCCCGATGCACCGCGCCATGAACGCCGAATATGCGGGATTCTTTGATATCGGCATGGTGCAGCGCAATGAGTTCAACGCCATCATCATGCACGGAACTATGGTGTTGATCCGGCGCGCCGCTATGGACGACGTCGGCGGCTGGTCGAGCGATACGATTGTCGAGGACACCGATCTCGGACTCGCGATGCTCGAACATGGCTGGCTCGCGCACTACACCAATCGACGCTATGGCTACGGTCTGTTGCCGGATACGTTCGAAGCCTATAAGCGCCAGCGCCAGCGCTGGGCATTCGGCGGTTTCCAGCTTGTCTGCAAGCACTGGCGCCACATGCTGCCGTGGTCGCAGACGCTTTCACGCGAACAGAAACGCGAATATGGGCTGGGCTGGCTCAATTGGCTCGGCGCCGAAAGCGTTGGCGTCGTTGTCGCGTTGCTGAACATCGTCTGGGTGCCGGTGGTGGCGTTCGCCAACATCGCAGTCCCCGACAAAATCCTGACGGTGCCGATCCTCGCCGCTTTTGTCGTGTCAGTTGCGCATTTCGCCGCGCTTTACCGGTTGCGGGTGCGCATACCGCCGGCGCAAATGCTCGGCGCCGTTTGCGCAGCCATGTCGATGCAATGGACCGTGGCACGCGCCGTCGGTACCGGCACGCTGCGGGCGCGGCTGCCATTCCTGCGCACTGCCAAGGGCGGCGCTACCCGCAAGGGCGAATTCCCGGCATTTTGGGAAGCGGTGATCGCGGCGTTGTTGTGGATCGGCGCGGCCGTCCTGGTGGCGATGAACTATAAGCAGGTGCACGAGATCAATATCTTTGCGGTGGTGCTGGTCGTGCAAAGCCTGCCGTTCCTGTCGGCGGTGGCGCTCGCGGCCCTCGAAGGCACGCGCTTTAATACTTTCGCTTACTGGCACAGCATCGAAGCCCGCTTTGCCGATTTGCTGCCGCGGCCGAAAATCGCCGCCGAGGCGCCGAAGCTGCCGCCCGAGAACCGCGTCGAGGCGGCGCAGTAAGGTCATTCCGGGACCGCCCGAAGGGCCGCCTTATCCCGCCAACGCCGTTTCCGCCAGTTTCACCCAGTACGACGTCCCGACCGGGATCGCTTCATCGTTAAAGTCGTAGGCCGGGTGATGCAGCGCGGCGCTGTTGCCGTTGCCGAGCCAGATGAACGCGCCCGGCCGTTCCTCCAGCATGTAGGCGAAGTCTTCGCCGCCCATCACCGGCGGAGTGCCGATCCGGACCTTGTCGCCGCCGGCAATATCGCGCGCAACCGCCACGGCGAAATCGGTCTGCCGTTCTTCATTGACCAGGGTCGGATAACCGGGCGTGTAGGTCAGCTTCGCCGTCGCACCGTAAAGACGCGCGGTGCCGTCGACCACCTCGCGCACCCGCTTTTCGACCAAACTGCGGACCTTGGGCGACAGGCTGCGCGCCGTCCCGCGCAGGCGGGCGTTAGTCGGGATGACATTCTCGGTGCGGCCGGCCTCGAACACGCAGATTGACACGACGGCGGCCTGGAGCGGATCGACATTGCGCGCCACGATCGACTGCAACTGATTGACGATCTGCGCGCCGACCAAAACCGTATCGACGCCGTAGTGCGGCCACGCCGCATGGCCGCCGACGCCTTCAACCTCGATGTCGATCGTATCGGTCGAAGCCATCATCGGGCCGGTGCGGATAGCGAATTCGCCGACCGGCAGGCTCGGCAAGCTGTGCATGCCGAACACTTTCTGAATGCCGAAGCGGTCGAGCAGGCCGTCACGGATCATGGCGCGCGCGCCGGCGCCGCCCTCCTCCGCCGGCTGGAAAATCACGATCGCCGTGCCGGCGAAATTGCGCGTGTCGGCGAGATATTTGGCAGCGCCGAGCAGCATCGCGGTGTGCCCGTCATGGCCGCAGGCGTGCATCTTGCCCGGCACGGTCGACTTGTACGGCAGATCGTTCGCTTCCTGGATCGGCAGCGCATCCATATCGGCGCGCAGTCCGACCACTTTGTCGCCGGCCTTGCGGCCACGGATGACGCCGACCACGCCGGTGCGCCCGAGCCCGGTGACGACTTCGTCGCAGCCGAAGGCTTTGAGCTTGTCGGCGACCGAAGCCGCCGTGCGGTGCACGTCATAGAGGAGCTCCGGATGGGCATGAAAATCATGCCGCCAGCCGGCGATTTCGGCCCGCAAATCGGCAACCCGGTTGACAATCGGCATTGCAGTCGTCCTCGCGCCGTTCGGCGCCTTGCTGAGCCAGGCAATGTAGCAAATCGCGCGGCGGCTTGCGAACCGGCGGAGCGTTGGATCGACAGGCCGAGCACACCGTTCCCCAACTCACGCGAAGCCGTCTGCTTGCGGCGCTACCGGCATTGGAGCACAAGTACGGCCGAGGGTCCGGGATGCTTGAAAAAGCGGGCGCTGTGCTTGGCGGGTCAGATTCTGCGCCACGTCAGACCACAGTTGGGATGCGAGCCATCCTGATTGCGGCCAGCGTCCTCGTTTTAGGGGTCGGCTTCCCGCTGTTTCTGTTCCCGGCAAACACCGATGTCGATTTTGCCTGGACGGTAAAGCCGCCGATTATGGCTGCCGCACTCGGGGCATCCTATCTGGCGGCCAACATTCTTGAGGCCTGTGCTGCCAGTGCGCGTGTCTGGGTGAATGCACGCGTTGTTGTACCGGCAGTGCTGATCTTTACGTTGCTCATGCTCGCGATCACGTTCGTGCACATTGACCGATTTCATCTGTTCGCAGGCTCATCGTCCGCCCGCTTCGTGGCTTGGGTCTGGCTTGCGGTCTATGTGATTGTTCCAGCGATTATGAGCGTGGTGTGGTTTCGGCAGACGCTTGTTCGCGGATCTGACTTAGAGCGTGTTGCGCCCATTTGCGGCATCCTGCGCGTATTGTGGATCGGGTCCGGAGCAATTCTGCTGCTCGGAGGCATTTATTTGATTGTCGCTCCGACGAGCGCGACGGCATTTTGGCCATGGCCTCTGACGCCACTGACCGGCCGAGCAGTCGGCGCGTGGCTGGTGGGACTTGGAATCTTGTCGGCGCAGGCGGGGTTTGAGGGCGATGTTGTTCGTCTTTATCCGATATTTCCTGCCATGACGTTTTTCGCCATCCTTCACGGCATCGTGCTGATCCGGTTTCACGATGCGCTGGATTGGGCGCGTCCAAGTGTATGGCTGTATGCGCTCGTGTTGACGGGTTGGTTCGGCATTGGGCTGTACAACTGGATTTCATTTCGCCGCCGGCAAACGAACGGCCTGCAACTGGGTTCAGCAAGCTCGCAATAGTTCTGCCTGACGGTTTCGCTGGATTTGATCGAATAGGAATGCCGGCAGCTAGCCGGTCCTCTCAGGTTTCCGCCGGAAATCGCAGCTGGAGTCGCGTGGGCTGATAGAGAAACAGAAAGAATATTGCCAACAATCCGCTGTACGAAATGACTGCGGTGTAAACGGTCAAGCTCATGAACATTTTGGCTGGAACGGTCGCGAACCGGTGCACATACGGCACGATGAGCACGAGGTCATAGGCGAG